>JACZWF010000070.1 GCA_022572285.1 Nitrososphaerota archaeon
CTCCTAGAAGACATTGGGAGAGTGTGGAGGTTAACAGTTCTAGAATATACGCCTGTCTACTGGAAGGATATATGATGGAGCTAATGTCCAGCGTGTATCAAGGGTCAGGATCCGACTCAATGACGATCGTGCCTGCTCTCCATCCGCTCTCCGAGGGGTGAGAGCGGAATGCAGCAGGAGAGAAGGCACGTTTATGCAAGAGCCAAGAGGGATCCTAATCAATCGTATCAAATTGACCGCTATCAATCACTCCACCCTAACCCTCTCTTACGCCTGCACTCCTCTCTCACTCCTCTCTCACCCCTTCATCACTCTCTCTGCTCCCCTTTGATCTAGGCTCCTATGGTGCGTGTTTCAAGAGGAGAGAGTGAGCGTGGACCTCTAGGGACTTCTCGGGATAGGTGAGGAAGAGTGGGTTGGTATATTCGAAAGAGAGAAGGAGAGTAGGAGAGCGGGAGAGCGGAGGATCCTTCTCTTGGTTAGAAGATACCCTAGGAAGTGCCTAGGATTATCTGGCGTCCTCTATTAAGAGAGGAGTGAATCGGAAAGCAGGGAACAGGGGGAACTGCGTGCTCTCCGAGTACAACATTACCCCAAAGAATTACTAGCTTATTAGAATTGAAGTTCTGAACAGATAGACAAATAGATACCCTTGCTACTTATGAATAGAGAAATTACAATTAGTCACGGGATTCGTTATAGACAACAGTACAAGCAGAAGGCTAGCAATTACTAGAGCGCGCGCGCGTTGCAATTGTACCCCGATCCGTAACAACTTTGATCTGATATGTGTCAGGGTTCCAATCGAAATAAGGTAGCCTAGCAATTAGGAGCTAGGATTGAACTTGTGGAAACAGTACCCTACAGAGCCTACTAGGCATTTTCTCAAGCATGGACGTTACCACGCTCAAGCTTCCGACTGTTGTTTTTCCTCGGACTGATGCTTTGGCGCTTCCTTCTTTTCTTTCTTTCTCTTAAGGAAATCGAATAGCCCCATTTCCAAAAGACAAAGCCCAGGGTATGGTAATAAGTATTATGTCAGGTGAATATCAATTGCTCCTGAATTAAAGAAATCGATTCTAATGATGCCACTTGTTGATGGAGCATTAAAGGTCTTACGAGTAGCTTGGTTTGATGACGTCCCCAAAGAAACTAACAAACCTTCTCCGTGAATATTAGATCGTTAGAGGATCAGTGCGAGCAATTTTCCAGAGAAAGACTTACGGGGTAATAACTCTGGACCATATACTTCCCCTCTCCGAGACGACCTTTACTATATACGTCACGTTGGCAACCCAGTCGAAGCGCGCGCGCGTCATCATAGAACGAAAGGTATTTATCCACTGACGGCTAGAAATAACCTGTTACACGCTGTCACTCGTCTATCCTGACTCTATATATAGAATTGGTCTCTGAATCCGCTCCCAAGAGCGAAAACGCCTCAAATCCCACTCGCCCCACCACTTTAGCGCGTACGCGCTCGCGCTAAAGGAGCGGAATTGCTGAAAATAAACAGATTCCTGGTTGGGATAAGGATCCTCATTATTACCGTTGTGATCCTACTATAGATTAGCCTACTCCTTAGTCGATATGTAAATAAGTCTGGCACGCATATATTGTAGCATTGAATATTGGCGGAACATTTCTCGCTAGTTTTGTTCTTGTAATTATCCTTGTCAGCATAGTACCTCCTGTTCTGGCACCCTCGGCGCGTGTTTTACGAAATACTCTGAGGAACTGGGATTGCCAGACATATCAGGGCTATGGGAAGCGCGCGCTTCTGAGGTACAAGGGGTAACTATGGCTTTGTTGTTACTGCGCATTTGCCTGTAACGGCCTCCAATAGGCGATCTGGTGTTCGGTTTTTTTGATCGCCCAAAAACACCCTTAGGGAAGTTATAGATGGGATCCTAACTCCTGGTTAGGTCCGGTCAGAGGGGACAACTGATGCCGTTTCGCTCAGTCAGTTCGATTTCCGAACGACTCAAATTGTAGTCGTAATAAGTAATTTTTCGGACTTAAAGTTACCATTTAGCGAAACATATCACAGGCTAGAGTTACTCCTCTGGATGTTCGACTTATCCGGAATGGGGTCCCTTAAAGAGCCTCAAGTATCTCACCATGGTATGAGTATAGCATCCCTGTTGGTGAAGTGGAGTGGGGTCAGATGATAGGAACCGACCAGAAATCCTCAGGGTCAAGTGGACTTATCAAAGCGATGATTTGGACTGCCGTGTCCATGGGCTTAGCTGGAGCTATTGGCAGCTACCTCGGCGTACAACAATATCTTAACTTCGTTGGTCTAGGATTCCTTAACATATTAGCCATCGTAGCATTATTCGGTTTATCGATGTTTTTCTTGATTATAGGTAGAATCTTACGTAGTAGCAATGGGGATCGCATTAAGAGTTATCCAAGAATTGACAGGTTGGATAAGGTTGAACGAGTAAGGCCAACTGAGAAAAAGATCAGCTTTGAATCCATAGTCCTAGAAGCCAAGTCTAAGATTGCAGGCACCCAATTTGGGTCTAACGCTCATAGAAATTAGTTGGGATTAATGATCCTCCGAAGCGAGGCGTAGAAGTTATGGATAATAATTGCATCCAGCCCCACGCGTAGTAGGACTTTGAATCTAAATACTTTTTCTTCAAGCGACTTTCAGATCTCGACTCAGAAGAAGATGCCGAACTCATGTAGAATTATGGTGATGAGAAAATTGCAAGAACAAAATACACACAAGCCGAGCAGACACCATCGTCTATACCTAGGGGACTATTGAGAACCTAACATCTAATGAGTACTAAAGCCCATCAAGGTTCTGGAACCCATCGTTCCCGTCCAACTCAAAACTCAATATCAATACTTGGTCGATCAGGTGGAGTATAGTTGTATGCATTTGGGGTATTTATTACCCATCCGATTCCTACATTTTTCCAATTTCGTATGATTGCTTCTTCTGGGATAATGTAAGCTCAATCTCGTCAGTGAATACCGAATCCATGATCTCTCCTGTCGTAGTGGTAGGTGAAACCATCCTTAGTGATACCAATGTTAAAGCGATGGCAAAATGTCCAGATAATATTATTATTGATCCATACTTTGCAGATTTGATTTAGATCAATCTCGCTAAAAGATCCCCGCAATTACTTATTCATACCATCTCCTAACTTGAGGATTTGCTAACGATGAGAACTCCATTACGGCCATCAGCTCTTCTGCGAAAAAACACCCTCTAAGGCGATATACTAGGCTCTGCTAGAATTGGATACTTCTATACAATTGTCCGAAATGATAGATGGGTATCTCTACAAGTACTAATCGAATCAACGGGTTAGAGTAGCGTTTGACCCCGGAATCTGTGTTACCTCAAGCCACAGCCTCTTGAAGTGGATCCATCCCAGTAAGTGGTCGCATTAGTGATGTCCCTCTCCCAATAGACGAGCTCAACAGAACTCCACTGTAAGATTGCTGAAATAAGCGAAAGATCTATTTATGGGGGAAGACTTTGCTTTTGACTTGGTGGCTTCACCTCGGTGACGACGGCCTAATCTTCAGTGGGGAGGTGGAGGACTATTATGAATGAATCACGAAATTTCTGGTGACCATGCTTGAGCATCCTTAAGAGGCTAATCCGAAAATCTCACCGAAGTTTCTCAAGACGACAATTACAGAGATATGGATTGTACGAAACAACTCAAAAAATAAGACCAGAAACAGACCCGGGAGATCTTTGGAATATATATCTGATGATCAAGGAACTAAAACCTCGAAGAGTCTTAGAGTATGGCTCTGGAGCATCAACTTACACGATTCTTCGAGCCTTGGCAGAAAACGACCAAGGAAGTCTCCTTTCATACGAAAGGGATGAAGAGTACGGAATAAAAGTACTACGACATATCCCCGAAGAACTGAAGAGGAAAAGATTATGCTCGGGTCCGATGATGTGGACGGTTTCAGAAGTCTCAAACTGGAATCCTTGGGAAGCAGATTTCGTTTACATTGATGACGAAAATCAAGACATTCCTCATACTCTAACACTAGCAGAATACGGAACAAAAATCCTAATCGACGGAAGACGTGACCAGACCCAACAGATCATTGACGCACTTCAATCAAAGAGATCATTGAAGATACAGCGAAGATGGGTCTACGACAATACACTGCTTACATTAGGTGACCAAACATTAAACTAGAATTCGCCGTGGGCTTTAATCCAAGAAAGGGATATATCAGCCTAGACTTCTTTCGAGCAGGATCAGTGATCACTCACGGCATATGGGCGACCACTCTACCATTTGAACCAGAATCAATTGAGGCAATTCAGCCATGGCAATCATGGAGAACAACTTCAGCGCGCTCGCCTAGTGTTGGGCTTCGCCTAATTAGTCTATTTTCTATGGAGGGGCAAGGAGTGGTCAGAACTTGAGTCTTCTCATTAAGTTAGTGAGTGAACTCGTCCTTTCGGAATGACAGCCGCATTCACACCTGAAGAAACTACACTCATCGTGCATGCTCGAGTAACAAAATTCACTCTTTGTCAGATACTGGATGTCGCTCATGTGCGTTCAATAGTTCGGAAAAATATATCTCCTTTGAAGCCACATTTGTTACAGTTTTAAGTTAAACTCGGTAGCATACTAATCGTTTTGAGCTGCCCGGTGCATTCTTCAATCAGGACTCCGCAAGGACTGCCTCACTTTTATGCGCGCGCTCCGTTTCAGGATCTCTTACGCCCCTCAATAATTCACCGAGGACACGACTCGGACGGAGGGGGAAATTGTCCCCCTACAATGCCTCCCAAAACAAATCTCTGGACGTTACGGGTGTGTCTAGTCCGTTTTTCGATTACTGCCCAGATCGTCAAACTTTGACTTTTCTCTACGACATTTCTAGATTTGATTGTGATAGATAACCCCTTTGAAGATTCATTAGATCTGAATCTTCAGCTACTGAGGTGTAAAGTAAACGTCACCCAACATTAGAATTGTGAATGGAATACCTAATCTTGTACAAGCAGTAGATTGAATTCCATCTGCTCCGATTGCCCATTCATAATTTTTACAAATTAGGTATGCGTCCCCGTAATTCCTAAACCTCTTGGAAAAGCTCCACTACATTTCCTGACGGATCGAGGCAAAGAATCTGTTTGCGTCCTTGATTTCCTATAATATCGTTTTTAAAAAGCACACCGTTCTGCCTAAGTCGGGAAACAACAGATTCAATATCATCAACAACAATTTGGAATCGATTCCACCCTCCTGGTGAGGGTTTAGATCCGTCAGGCAATGGCCGCGAGGCCGAAGCCATAGGACCGGAGACTAGTAGCTGTACGCCATCTCGTTCCAATATAGCTATTGCTGGTCCAAATTGTTGTTCTAACCGAAAATCAAGATTTGATGTATAAAACTCAACTGCCTTGTCGACGTCATTGACAATATACCGTATCCTAATCATTCCATTCCCCTTTACATGTTTTTTTATTAAAAGATTATTTAAGCGCGCGCGGCAACTATACCTCGGGTGGTTATGGAGAGCTCCGATCCTAGATAATAAAAGTCAGGCAAGGATCGTTTCCCCTCTTGTCAATGATTGCTTGCCTCTTATTTGCTCACAATCGGCATTGTAGATAATGCAATTGGCGATTCGGACTCGAATGCTAGCGCGCGCCAAGTAGCTTACTGCAAGACAGATTGTTGGCCTGTTGTCAGTCCCTCCGGAGCTTCTGAATCCTTTTGAATCTTAATGATCCTAGCGTTTTTCATGTCTGACTTGAAACTATCAGATGCTGAGAAAGCAACCATAGTTTCCCTTATACTAGACAAAAGGCCTGAGAATGCGTTGCAACTTCTGGCCGATTTCTATAAGGTTAAGGCTCCAAAATTGAGTGTAGGGACTGTGAGGGGCCACAGGAGGAATGTTTTAGCAGTCTACCTGCCTACTAAACATATCATCCTCGCCATTAATCAGGAAGCATTCTATCACCCCTTCGTCATTATACATGAGTGGTATCATCACATACGCTCCTCAGGTGGTGTGCACAGAGGGACCGAGAGGCATGCCAATGCATATGCCAAGAGTTTCATAGATTCATTTGAAAAAATCAAACGTTCCCTGGCAAGTTAATCCTCTTGTCCCGGAGATTGGAGCTTCTTAGCATACCCGTAGACTTAATTTCGATTTGACTCAAGAACCAAAGTCCCTTCCTAAACTCCTGTAACTCTCGTTAGCGCGCGTACGCCGTTTGGTCTGAGATGAGCACCTCTATGAGGTCTAGATCGACTATGGATTCTAGAAGGCTTGCCTGACTCTGCAAATCTGAAATGCGGTTATTCAGCGGAGAAATATTGTCGTTCAACGGAGAGACTTGGCCTGGAGAGATGAGATCTGCTGGGTTAGATTGCTGAGCTGACTTTCCTTCTCCTTGATCTGGCCCTGGATTTGTGAAAGTTGGCCTTCTATGGCTTGCTGCACCCCTTCCGCTTGCTGAATTCTTGAGTTGCGTCATCTAGTTGACCTTGCAAGTTTACGGTCTCCAGCCCCAGTGAATCCCTTTCTACTTGCAACTCTGTTATCAAAGCCTCCTTGGAGTCAAGCTCTTGCGTAAGGTTTTGTCGTCAATTATCCAGATCGCTTATTTCTGCCTGCTTTGACGTAATATCTTGTTCTAGGCTATCTACATTTTTCTGAAGGGTAGATGTTTCGTCATTGACTCCTTCCAATTGAAGTTGCAGATCGTAAAGTTGTAGATTTGGAATAACGCCGATATATCCTATCCCGATACTAGATGCAAGACCTAAGATCAAGCCCACTACTATCGTGCCAACCTGATTTGATATGCGCGCGCGCACGCAATACTCGCGGATGGACTGATATCAGCTGTTGGATCATGCTGAAGCCATAGATGGTCTCAAGGACTTATTGGGCCTTCGACTACCGGAAAAATATTCTCAAAAGAAATCAGCTAACTTTACGTCCTCTCCATTTTGAGGATCATATGGAGAAATTCGTACACATGCCGGTTTAGGTCAGCGGGGCAGGACTTATATTGTATTGTACAAAAGGGATAGGCAACGATGGAAGACTTGGAGCAAATCTTTTCATGAACATTATTTCGATATTCCTTAAAGAGCCGTTGAAAGCCATATCTTCAGGGCTACATGGGGCATTCCGGGGGCTAGTTAGAGGAGGACTCTAGATGCCTGAGTTAATCACAAAGACAGGTAAGATCGTCGAACATAGACATCGTAGTGGCCTATGTGGAGATTGCGGATGCACATGTCCCTGCTCTTGCTCATGCTGTCAGAAGGGCTGTTGCTCAGATAAAAGCAAAACAAGTTTGGTTTAAAATCGGGTTCGCCGCTTTTCACACCTAATCCGTCGAGCTTGCCCGCAAGTCGGTGGAGGAGTTGGGACACATCTCACTGGGCGCCATGACAGGATTCCTTAGCGGACGCCCGACTATGGGATCGCAATACAATACTCCAGAGTTCGATTCTAGCGTTTCAACCAACTTCCCCTCCCCTTTGGCCTTCGTTGGCGGAGCGCTAATACTATGATAATCGTCAGTCCAGAAGGAGCACCCACCAAGACTGCAATCCTTGGAATAGCCAGACTAGGTGGAATCTGAATTTCAACTGCCTGATCCGGAATTATCTCAACCCATTCCAAAGAAAAGTATGTTATTCCTTCTACCAGGGCGATGGCCCTGGTGACTAAGATGAGCGCTGACTTTGACT
>JACZWF010000071.1 GCA_022572285.1 Nitrososphaerota archaeon
GTATGGAATCATAAGTATACCAACGCTGAAGATATTCAAGAATGGTAATATAGCTGGTAGCATGGCGGGACCAGGGCCTAAAGATACACTGAAGCAGTTCATAGAAGGAACGCTAGGAGGTAACTAGGATTTGGTGGAAGCAAGAGAAGACTTGAGCGCGCGCGCGCCTGTTGACATTAACACACAGAATCGACCCCCTAGAAATGCGCTTGGAGAATATTAGGATTTCTACTCTCCCGGTGAAACTAAATAATATACGATTTCTTAAATAGATGTTTCATTAATTCCCAGTTATCGAAATGACACTGTCAAATCTAAAAGACAGAATCATTGAATGGCTCTCAGCGTGGAGAGTAGCACGAAAGAATAAGTGAGTAGATATCCCAAGAGAGAGACTTGTTTCTCTCCCGTCTAAGAAAGTCTCTAAGAAAGAGACCCCTAAATCATTGCCTGAGGAAAGCATCCGGAATAAGAACCGACTCGTAGAAGTGAAAATTGGTGAAGTAGAAGCGAATACTGAGAACAGCCGAGCAAGGACAGGGTTGATACGGGTTACAACCCTCACAGCAAAAATAACATTGATTTCATACATCATATACATGATTAGCGCGCGCGCGTTGCGGCCAAGATGACCAAGTCGAAGTCGGCAGAGTAATGGTATGAATTTCGATGGTAGCAAAACCATTCACTAAGAAAGAGTGGAAACGAATAGACCGGGAGCTTGACCGAGATCGAAAGAGATATGGTTTTCCTGAGAGAACCAATGGCTCCCTCCTTTTCGGATCGTTCAACATACGTAAGTTAGGTTCGGTAAAAAACAGAAACCTCAATACATGGAACTTTCTGGCAGAAATTTGCAAACAGTATGATCTTTTAGCTATCCAAGAGGCTCAAGACAATTTGGAGGGTCTTCGAAAGCTGATGGAGCTTCTTGGAGAAGAATTTCATCTGATAGTCTCCGACATAACCGGCGTGTTCCCTGGAGAAAGAGGCGTTGCAGAACGGTTGGCATTCGTCTATCGCTGGAAAGTGGTTAATCGAATGGAAGTTGTCTCAGACGTGACTTATGACCGGACCAAAATCCTTGATACACTCGGTCGCAATATTCTTGAATTTACCCCTATAATGCAAAAGTATCTCAAGTCACTAGAGGCGATTGACACGTGGGAATCCTCCGGTCGTGAAGGTGCTAGACCAAAGCGGGCAAAGATGAAGCTGCCTGCATTTCTGGCATTTATCCGCCAGCCATTTTGCGTAAGCTTCCGGGTTCCAAGTTTTGGGGAGGGTAGGCCGTATGAATTCATGGCAGTAAATGCCCACCTTAACTTCGGAAACTTCATCTCTGATCGGAGGCAAGCTTTCGACGCTCTTATGGAGTGGATTCTTGCAAGGGTTAAGCAGAGCCACCGGGCCTATTATTCCGACTTCATCCTTTTGGCAGACCTAAACTTAGATTTTGATAACCCAGAAAAGGATATTCCAAGAATCTCTAAACATTTGAAGACTTTCAATAATAAAACCGGCGAACAGGTCGTTGTCAATTTCCCTTTCCTTGATGCGCATAAGGGTCAACCAAATGTCTTCAGAACAACGCCAAGGCAAAAAGAGACATACGATCAAATAGGTCTCTTTGCAAGAGACAAGCGGTTTCCTGAATTCAGCGAAAACCAAAGAATGGGCTCAGATCCCGACGGTCCAGATTATGGAATGTTTAACTTCGCTGACCTCTTCAGTGTAGCTCTTACTGGTAGAGAGCTGAAGACTTTGAAAAGTTCAGGGAGGGGCTCCCCCAGAGCGAAATTTATCGCCAGATTCGAACATAAGGTCAGTGACCATATGCCTATTTGGTTACGTTTGCCAATGCCCTGATTTGGCGGCTTGCATTTATAGCGCGCGCGCTTCACCCGATGAGGTAAGACATGGTTCATTGAAGGATATCAAGTTATTTATTGAGAAAATCGGTTTTCTCAGGAATCAAGCTTCCGCGTCAGCAACCAAGTGTTGTATCTCTTCAAAAGTCGAATTATCTCTTCCCTTAGTCGTCGACCCAGGCATAATCGTGAGGGTATTTTTCCAAATCTCATCAGGGAATAAGCTCGAAAGCTTTCCGTATCCGATCTCGGTATATCAAGTTCCGCGAGCTTAGGAATACGGAGAAGATGATTCTTGTTCCTCCGACCTCCACAGATGTTCCACAGGATTTTGTAATGGACTCATGGCCCGATAGCACCTCCGCGCGCGCTTTGACCTTAGTTCTTCTCTCTTAAGCTTCTAGTTCTACGATCGAACAGTTTTCCGGAGTTGAAGTTGGCCATAAGCATAGTATCATTTTTAGCAGTAGAGGCCTTATTACTTATCACATTAAGCATAACTTCCCAACCACCAGTCAAGATGCTCTGTTTCGTAAGTTAAAATTCGAGCTTGGTTACCGTAGTTTCGGGATTGCCAGACATCTTCGACATTATCGTAAAGGAACGTAAGAATTTCCAAGTTGAAAGCCTGAGCTGGCCTGGCATCTACGAACGTTCGTGGCAACATGAATACGCCAAAGGAGAACTTAGAATGATTCAAGAATTCCAGCGGGCTCTCAACGTCGGATCGATTGTCGAAATTGACGGATTTGTCACAAGGATCGGAGGGAGAAAGATCTTGCTCAGACCTACACCGGCATCTGTTGATATCAATGTTATTTGCGAGGTAGGTGGCCATACGTCTATTCCCACAGATTATGACTTCATACGGATCCGTGGCTATAGGAAATTTGTAAAGGGAGCATCTAATTACCGTCTTAGCAATCAAGTTATCGTAGAGGAATTCGATTCGCCCAAGCTCCCTCGCGGTTATCTGAAACCAGATATCTCACTTCGCGATGCGGCTGACCTTCTTGTATATGATTATGTCGATTTCAGAGAGCCTCTGAAGACATGCCTATTGCTCTCAATAGTTAGTTCACCGAGGGACAGGTTCAGGCTTGGTGGTCTCACAACGTCGATAATGCCAACTAGACCAGAGATGTTCGATTCGCTTCCTTTGCTCTTTGGGGATATCAGAAAAGCACTTCCCATGGACATCACATCCAATAAAAATGTAGACATCAAGGTCCCAGGGGTAGGGCCAATAAAATTGTCTCCCTTTTCGTGGAGCATCTACGACACTACGACTAGGGAGTCAAGCAATAGAAACCGAATCAGAATGGTCTCAAGGGCTGGTGCCAGTTTCCTTCCCAACGAATTAACAATCGGTATTTCTGGAGAAACTGTAGCTCCAGAATCCCTGGAGGAACTCTGGATAAGGAAATCTGATTTCCCCATAATTATTGATGATCCTTTGGAACGGCGGGCCCAGTCCAAAGAAGTATCTCTCGATTTAGCCAAATTCGCTATTATCACTCATATGAATACACCAGCTATATCTACGATAATCGGAAATGATCTCTTTAAGATGGTGAAGAATCCACTAGGCAAGATAAAGAGAGAATACGACCCATTGGGTTACGGGGGACTCGTTGATATGGATGTTCAGTATGGAAGTCCCCGAAATATCCTTCATATAGCATGGTCTATAGCAAGAATAGACGGGAGCGATGACGTCGGACTTGGGCACCTTCACGAAGCTACAGACAAATATAAAGAAGCACTCGTTTCCACATTTAATGCATGGGACGATAGAGACATTGTCTTTGCACATCAGAGTGTAAATGTCAGACTTGGAAAGATCAGTTCATCATCGAGGAAAATATATTCATTCATTATGGACAATCCAAATGCTTCTCGACCTGAGATTAGAGAGAACTTTCCTAAGCTCTCTGAGTCAATGTTCAATTTCAGTTTCTCACAGCTGGAAAGCCTCATCTATAGAACTTCAGACCTCGATGATAGGTATTCAGTGTCTGAATATTGAACTTCTTTATCGTTGAGTTTGAAGGATCTGAATCTTTTGAGAACGCAAAATCGCAGAGATTTCCGATACACTGAACTATCATGCCCGATAAAGGGACCTAACTAGATTTTTGACGAGCCTTTCCTTTCTGTATCAATGCGCGCGCTAGGCGAATTTGCCGGTTTTCCAGCGTCAGGGAAGAAGTTCAACGTTATGGGATCGATATCGTTCGTTTTAATGATGAAGGTAAGGCAGTTGAACAATGGAGTGGAGATGACGCCCAGTCGTAGATGATGCAGCAACTAGGGGCAAACGTGCGCGCTATGAGTATCTTCAGTAGCCGATGGCTAAAGGATAGGTCAAGAACGAGGTAAGAACTTACACTCGGTTAGCCACACTACCAGAATCTATTTAAGATCTCTGTGGAGATCCTAGAGGGCAAACTTGAACCTAATCTCAAGAGAAGAACTGAAGGAGAAGATTGACCGAGAAGATGACTTTAAGCTAGTAATGGCATTGGACGATTGGCATTACAAGAACAAGCATATTCCAGGCTCAATATCTGCCTCGGCTCTCTTGGGGCAGGAGTTATGGTCTAACCTTAAGGATGCAGCAAAGATCGCCGAGGCCATAAGAGGAATAGCATCGAAGTTAAACGCTGAAGATGACATTGTGGTTTACTGCTCACATATAACATGTGTAGGATCTGTCTATGCTTATGAGGCCCTGGAGAGGGCGGGATTCAAGAATATTCGTCGGTATGCAGGAGGAATTGCAGATTGGGAGGATGCTGGCTATCCATTAGAGGGGGAGGAAGTGGCGTAAGGTGATTCATCGTTGCCTAAGGCCTAGAGACTAAAGCAGGAAGGTTCTGCAATATGGCGCGCGCGCTTCCCCTTTCTTTTTTTTCATATGCTATCTTAACTAGCTAATATGCTATCCTAACTAGTGCGAGCGAATGCTAAATGCAACCTATCCAGTCTGATAATGAAGTTAGTGCAGTGTAAATTATGGTTCAGGCCCAGCCTGCCCTTATGATCCTCTTCTTTTTCTTCCAATTCTTCCATCGTATAACCTTGCACATTATAATCGCGCGCGCGCTGAATCCTATACTGTAGAAAAACCCAAAGTATCTAGGAACTCGTCAATCCTTGCAGGGTTTGCCCTGTATGTTGCTGGTTCGGGTCTGAAAACGAAGGCCTCATTAACGAGTTCTGCAGTTCTTCTGCTGACACCCGGCTTCTGAATATACGTATACTTGGATAACTCCTCGGCTGTGACACTCTCGGGGATGCTCTTCTGCAACTTGTTCGCTATAAACCTAGCAGAAATTACCAGTCCAATCTTTTCCTTAGCCGTCAACTTTCCTGATGTAATTATGACGCGTCCCTGTCCTGTGATTCTACAGTGTCTCAAAAGCCTCTCTACATCATTCTTGAGCCTCTCCCTTTCGTAGGTCTCATCGACGATGAACTTCTTCTTGAGATCCTCCCACTCTATCAGATTTGACAATCCAGCCCACTTTCCAGATTATGAGTGCAGTCGCAACATTGCCTTCCCTTCATGTCCATCGGCTGGGATAGCTCGCGCACTCTTCAATCCCATAAGATCTGATTTGGCTGGATTCATAGCTATCGTGAAAGGTAATACGTTCTTTTGATGTGCCGATTCGTTCTTGGCTGCAAATCTGTCAAGGATGCTTCCTCCGCCCTGGCCAACTTGTATCAGGCCCAACCGCACCTGCAATTCACTCACCCTACTGTCTAGGCACACGATAATTGAGCCATCTTGTGTAACCTTGGTAACAGACAGACCGTCGGTATCCTGGCAGTATGCACTCGATATGCGTGCTCTATCTGCACATCGACTAATTGTGTGCTTAGGCTGAAAATCACTGATTCTGGGCATATGCTTCTAGCGTTCATGTCAGCGCGCGCTTCAGACAGTTGGGTATTAAGCCCAACCCATAACCGCCTGAGTAAACGACAACCTGTCAGATCTTGGAGAGGCAATTGCGGGAATCAGACACGTCTTTACCGACAAACATTGTGGCTGCATGTTGTAGCTGCTTTTTGAAACAAGCCTTAGACTGCAGATTATCGTATGAATCATTTATATTTCGTTCGCCCAAGATTTGATTGTGCAACTAGCTCGAAGAACTTACTTTGTCATTGCAGTTGTCATTATTATTGTGGCGGCCTTGGCTGCATATTTTGGACTTGTGCTGAGTTCGAGCCCGAGTTCTCAGCAGGCGGTTCTTTCAAACGTCCTAAGTGATCCAGCCGCAGATGTAGGAAACAACCCACTTTTCTTCGATGTTGTTTCTGCTCAGGCTATCCGGTCTGGGACTAATCTGTCATTCAGTGCGACGGTTTCTGGCGAGATACCAGAGTCACCGGCGAGTTTCGTTGCCTTTGGTTGGTTTATTACGTCGGGGGTCACATCAATCGATCGGCCAATCATTGTTCTGACTTTTGATCCTAGCGTTGGACAATGGGTTGCTTCCGTCTTTGAAGGTAGACCTCCAAGTGAATCTACCACAGGTCTCTCCTTCACCATGGAAGGGAGTGTCGTTACTGTTACGGTCCCTCTTGAAGCTCTAGGCAACCCCCAGAACTTGACGTGGCACGTCGTCACGCGCTCCCGTCCCTTCGGGATAATGATCCCTCTGATTGATAGAGCACCTGACTCTGGTGAAGCTACTTGGCCGTCACCGTAGAGGTATCTATTAGAGTCTACCACTCTGTCTCTTCCAGCTAAAGCCCTTCCGAGCGATGGATTAACCCACCTATTTCCATACGTTCAAATCCCATTCATCCCGCAGGCAGTTCTACAAAGAACTCGCTAAAGTCCTATACCCAACCATGTCTTGCAAAAAATATCGCCAATCTTTCTGGCACTAATCATACTCCCTCTGTTTTTGCTACCTTTGAGCAGAGGTAATACCCAATTAGCTGATTGAAATAAGTGCGTTTTACTTACATTGCCATTAGCACCGCATCCTCCATATTATCTTCATCCAATGTGTTGCCGATATTTTTGTTTCCCTGATGCCAAGCTATCCTCCATTTGTTTGTCGAACCACTGAAAGACGTCGATGCGATCCTGCTCAATCTCTAGCCGCACCGTTTTGACCCCATCCTGGTCACGCACCCACCTGGCTATTCCCTCGGTTTCACCGACATTTGTAATGACTATGATCAGAAATGCATGTTCGGGATCATGTAGCTCTGCCACTGCGATATTATCTTGCAGATGAGATAGGATCTTTGGGTCAACCAAGATCTTTGATTCTGGACTGTCGTATAGAACTAGCAAAGAGAGACTCACCAACCCCTCAATCTCTTTCAAATTCAATTCTGGAATAAGCAAGAGTGCTTTTTCTTTAATCATTCGGTCAAGCCTTCGCCTTACAGTTGGGGTCGATAATCCAGTTTCTTTGGAGATAACTGAATACAATTTTCGTGCCTCCCTGCGCGCGCGCGCTGGAAATAAGGAGAAAGATCGTGAGAGTAGGATCGCTATAGAACGCATGTTAATTAGAGATCTTGCAGGTCTATTACAGAATGACCAAATCGACACACTGAATATCTCAGATTATAGATTGGCAAACGAAAGAATAGATAGGAGATAGTTTGGTTTAGTTTGGCCTGAAGAATTCTGAGAAAATTATCGGGGCGCGCGCGCTCGATTTGCGGCTGAAAACGATCTCATACCTCTCGCTTCGTCAGACATCGAACACCTACTAACAATGTCGATTTGTGGTAGGACAAAGGATGACTTTATCACTTTTCTTGAGAATATTCGACAGCGGTTCAAATCCATGTTAGTGTCATCAGAGATATGATA
>JACZWF010000072.1 GCA_022572285.1 Nitrososphaerota archaeon
AGTAGTAGTAATTGTAGCGGTCGCAGGGCTTTTGGCATTCTCTGGGATGCTACCGGGTGCCCGGCCGCCTGCCTCAGGGACTGTTCTCGTATACGGCAGTATCGATGCAGAGGACATTCAGCCAATTATAGATGCCTTCGAGGCTAAGAATCCAGATATCAGGATAGAGTACATAAGAGGCTCGCCGAGTGAGTTATTCACCCGAATCACCACAGAGCTAGATGCTGGGGCACAGTCAGCGGACCTCACGCTGGTAAGCTTTCCCGGTACCTTACAGCTCATAAGAGAGGATGTCTATAGGCCGTACCGATCTCCAGAGGCAGCCGCGTATCCAGCTGATCTTAAGGATCCAGATGGACTCTGGACGTCTGTGATCCTTCTGGGGCAGGTCATCGTATATAACACGGACCTGGTCACTGTCAACGAACTTCCAAAAACACTATCAGACCTGACCGATCCGAAGTGGAACGGAAAGATAATAATGCATGACTACAGCAGAGGAACGACTTCGACTCAGATATGGGGCTCAATGGCTGAGCGGATTGGTGAGGAGGCAGTAGTGAAGTTCCTTACCGACCTAGAAGCCAACGTAAACCCATCTCTTCAGAGAAGGACGGGCATCCAGGCAGATGATGTGGCATCCGTCGAGTTTCACATTGGTATCGTCGCTCAGCTCCATGATGTTGTCGCTGCAAAGTTGGCTGGTGCACCGATAGAGATCCTCCAACTAGAGGACTTTCCACTGATGCAATCTCCAACACCAGCCGCTATACTGAAGACTGGGGCGAATCCAGAAGCTACAGAAGTCTTCGTCGACTTCTTGCTCAGTGATGAGGGTCAGATAATCTTCGGGAATGTCCAAGTAAGATTTGCAGCAAAGCCTGGTGTAAACACTAGGTTCACAGTAGCGGACTCGATACCTGCGGGGATGGATATATTCCCGTATCCGACTCAAGACGTCTTCGACAACATAGACGATTGGACTGCGAAGTTCAGGGAAATAGCAGGTGTGTAGCAGGGAGATAATAATTCTCCCTCTCCAAAATTTTTAGGTAATAACTTATTACTTGTGATGGTGCCCTTACGTGTAGAGAGATGAATAGGAATCTCCTTCCTATCACTAGGAATCCCCTCGCCATCCTATTCTGGGTAGTGGTCGGATTCACGGTACTTCTGATATTATACCCTATATTATTCCTGCTCTTCGGCAGCGTATGGAGCACCAGGCCCGGCAGGGAGGGGAATCTCACCCTGGTCAATTATATCGATGTCTTCTCTGACCCTCATACGCTCACCCTGCTGATAAATTCATCAACGTATGCACTGGGGAGCGCACTCCTAGCCATAACGATCGCTACAGGTTTGGCATTTATCGCTACTAGAACAGATGCCCCCTTCCGAAATTACTTCAGATACGTACCCATTCTTCCCATAATCCTTCCAGGTATGGTCGATAACCTGGCATGGATATACCTCTTCCGTCCCAATACTGGGCTAGCAAATGTCTGGTTCAGGGAGACATTTGGACTTTCAACATCTACAGTCCTCTTCAACATCTACAGTATGCCAGGGATGATCTGGGTGATGGGGATCTCGCTCGTTCCTCTGGCCTACTTGGTGGTCTCAGCTGCATTTTACTCGATGGACCCCGCGCTTGAGGAGTCAGCCAGGATAGCTGGCATGCGGCTGAGAACTATTGTGAGAAAGATAACCATCCCTCTAATGATGCCCGCCATTCTCTCTGTATTCTTCCTGGTCTTCATAATAGCCTTCGAGTCCTTTGAGACACCGGCTATGATCGGCCTACCTGCAGGGATAGATGTCTTCATGTCAAATATATACCAAGCCATTGTCTGGAGCATACCTCCGAATTACGGTCTTGCGACCGCTAATGCCTCAATTCTGTTGGTGGTAACCGTCACCTTGATCTATCTCTATAGGAGATCTACGAAGAGAGCGGAGAAGTTCCAGATTATCACTGGAAGAGGGTATCAACCAAGGCTGATGAGCCTAGGGCGGTGGAAGTACTTTGGCACGGCAATCTTGGCTGGATATGTTATACTCCATATAGGAGTCGTATTCTCAATGGTCTTCATCCTCTCTCTACAGCCCTTCTGGGATCCTCGTGCTCTATTCTCTAGGATAACCTTCGAGCACTACGCCGCTATACTAGGCCGCTCGCAGATAGCGCGCGCGCTAATCAACAGCATTATAGTTTCCACCATAACTGCAACCGTTGTCGTCACAATGGCTGCTCTGGTATCTTATATCTCTAGAAAGAGCAAATTCAAGAGGCGTGGTTTTCTGGAGGGGGTAGGGATGCTGCCATTAGCCTTTCCGGGCTTTGTCATAGGACTAGGATTTCTCTGGATGTTCCTGACCCTGCCCATAGCGACCCTTGTCTATGGGACTCTAGGGGTGTTTGTGCTGGCATTCCTTGTCAAGTACCTGCCTCATGGGATAAGATTCACCTCTGGAGCGGTGATGCAAATCCATAACGACCTTGAGGAGTCCTCGGCGATAGCTGGTGCGGCCTGGACTAGGACGGTGAGGAAGGTGACGATACCTCTACTTAGACCAGCTATGCTCGCAGGATGGGTGTATGTCTTTGTGGTCAGCTTCAGAGAGCTCAGCTCGGTCATCTTCCTTATCACTGCAAGAAATCAGGTCTTGTCGACAGTCCTCTGGGATCTGTTTCAGAATGGTAGCGTCGAGCTCCTAGCCGCAGCCAGCATCCTGCTGACCCTGTTCTTATGGTCCATTGTAATATTAGCTATGTTGCTCTTCAAGATAAGACTCAGGTAGCCGAAACCCTTTTCTTAGTCCTAGAAAGGATTTGGTTGGTATGAGCGAGCTGCTTGAGGGTAATGAATTCGTGTCTTCCTTATTGAGAGAAGGCGACATGAGATACCCTAATGACCACCCGTTTATGGAACTTTTCTATTTGGGGAAGCTATCCAAAAAACAGCTCAGGGAGTGGGCGATCAATAGATATTACTTCCACCGCCATATTCCAGACAAAGATGCGGCAGTTGCTTCTAATTGTCCGCCCGACGTAAGAGGGCTATGGATCGGGAAGCTTGTAGAAGAGGCCGGCGAAGGTGGAAAACCTTCGCATCCTGATCTCTGGTTGAGATTCTGCGACGACTTGGGACTGTCAAGGAATGGGGTGGTAAATGCGGAGGTCTTACCCTCTGTAAAAATGGCAGTGGATGGTTATGTGAACCTTGGGAGACACAAATCGTGGAGAATTGGTGCGGGTGCATCATTAACTGAGTTCATGGTTCCGAGGAAGATGGACAGGATGATAACCGCTTTCAAGACTCACTACCCATTTGTCACTGACGAAGGTATGACTTTCTTCAAGGAACATAAAGAAGCGGATGAAGAACATGGAAAGCTCATAATCCAAATCCTTACAGATTACTGCAAGACTCAAGCTGAGCAGGCAGAAGCAAGAGAGGGGTATTTTTTTAAGCTCGATCTTCATCGAGTTATTTTAGATGCAGTTCACTATGAATTGCTGAGAAACAATGGAGGCTAGATGATTCTCTTGTTTCCCATGGATCAACTCATCCTCGACAGATAAGCGCGCACGCTCATGGGGTACATCAATTTTTGACCATCGAAGATCGCTTTCATTTGCAAAACGAGACGACACAACAGGTCATCAATAGAGTGAATCGCAAAGCTTGGAAAGACCGGCGAGTACTGATTATCGGGATCACGGGCTTTGTCGGATCATGGCTAAGTGAAATTCTCTCATCTCCCGAAGTGGGGGCAAAGATCTACGGTCTCGTCAGAAGGCAGTCTAATCCTAATCTAGTAAATATTGAACATATCCTTCACCGGAATAACGTAAGTTTGCTCAAGGGAGATCTTCATGATATCGGTTCTATCCTGACCGCTGTAAGAGATTCGGAAGCCGAGGTAGTTTTTCATTTAGCTGCTCAATCCTTTGTGCCTTATAGTTTTGCCTCGCCGATGGACACCTACGTAACAAACGTCATCGGAACAGTAAATGTGCTCGAGGCATTACGGCTAGCAAGTCATAATGTCGTCATGCACTTCGCCGGATCGAGTGAGGAGTACGGCCTGGTTCTAGCTGGAACTGAGCATTACGAAGAAATGTTGAAGAAATATGGTGCGATTCTTCCCCTCCCTCAACGCAATGAAGAGGGTAAAGTCATATCTGAAACGCCAGTTAAGGAGACTAATCCGCTCCGAACTGTGGGAACATCTCCATATGGGTCATCCAAAAGACAGGCCGAGGACGCCTGTAGGACCTACGTGTCTTGCTACGGCTCCAAAGTTCATTTGACCAGAGCTTTCAACCACACTGGACCCAGGAGGGGAAATGAGTTTGTGAGCAGTGAAATAACTAGACAAATTGCTATGGGAATCAAGTATGGGAGGAAAGAAGTGCGTCTCGGGAATTTGAGCTCAGTCAGAGATTTCAACGATGTCCGAGATATTGTGTTGGGATATCTTTTATCAATAGAGAAAGGAGTGCCAGGAGAAGTGTATAATCTTGCATGTGGAAAGGGAACCAGCATTAGTGGCCTATTGAATCTGGCTATGACTACTGCAAAGCAGAAGTTCAAGTTAAGTGAGATGAGCTATCGTATAGATGATTCGAGACTACGTCCAACAGACTTGCCCATCCTGGTTGGGGATGCGACCAAAGCTAAAAATGACTTGGGCTGGCGACCGCTAATCCCACTTGAAAGGACAATTCTAGAAATGATTGAATACAACCTTGCAAGAATATAGAATATTGACCGTCTCGTTATAATAGGCCAGGTATCCCTCTCCTCCAATATGGTTGACGCCTTTCTAGAGCTCCAGGGGATCATCCTGGATAAAGGATCATCCAGAAAGGCTCTAGCCGTCGCTTCTCGCGATATCCATCTGGAAGATGAATTCGCTCCCAATACAATCTACCTGTTAGAGCTTCAAGAAGGGCAGAACGCAGCGGGTGGAAGATTTGGAGGGTTTGGTCAAAGAGGAATAAGTCGAATCGTTTCCTTCACAAACACTGCCGGAGCTTGGAGAAAGGAAGTCGACATAACAGAATCTGAGCAACTAAAGGATTTTGAGCCGCCCTATCATTCAGCCGCAATGCCGTTAACCTTACGGGATGGGAAGGAGGTAATGGTAGCTGGAGTAATCGACGAGATCCTCGTCGAAGATTATAACCGGAAATTCAGAGACAATGGTAGCTAAGGAGATGTGTGGTCCCCGATCCTGCTTTTGACGTACCCCATTAATCCCCCTTTTGAGATAATGTTGGTTATGAACTCGGGGAACGGATTGGCACTGAACACCTTGCCATCCACATCAATTGATCCAATGTCTGTGTCTACTTTTCCTTTGGATCCGGAAGCTGCGCAATCTACCGCATCGGGACAAACCAAGATAGGAAGTCCGATGTTTATCGCGTTCCTGAAGAAAATTCTTGCAAAGCTTTTGGCAACTACGCAGCTAACGCCGCAGGCCTTTATCGATATGGGCGCGTGTTCTCTTGAGGATCCACACCCAAAGTTCTCTTCAACAAATAGCATATCTCCAGGTCGCACTCTTCTGGAAAAATCAGGATCGAGACCTTCCATGCAATGTGGAGCTAATCTCCGTGGATCTGTCGTGACAAGGAATTTTCCCGGAATAATCACATCGGTATCGATATTTGCCCCATAACGGAAGATATCTCCTTCGAACCTCATCCCTCATACCTCCCGCGGATCTGTGATAGTTCCCATAATTGCCGTAGCTGCTGCGGTGTAGGGGCTCGCCAGGTATATCTCTGCATCAGGGTGACCCGTTCTGCCCCTGAAGTTTCTATTCGTGGTGAATAGACCCACCTCTTTGGGACCCATTACCCCTTGGTGGAGTCCAGGACATGGCCCACACGTAGATGGAGAAACTACGCCTCCAGCTTCAATGAACGCGTCCAGGATGCCCTCCTTCAAGGCTTTTTTATATATCCCCATAGTAGCCGGGATCACAATTAGCCGAAGGCCTTTAGCGAGTTTTTCACCCTCCAAAATATACGAAGCTTGTCTTAGATCGTCGAGCCATCCATTGGTACATGAACCTATGAATACTTGATCAACCTTCACATCTTTGACATCAGATACTGGAGAGACGTTATCAGGAGAAAATGGCTTTGCGACCAGTGGCTCTATCGCGGAGGCATCGAATTCATGATAGCTCTCGTACTTCACATCGTCATCGCTAACGTACTCCTTATGCTCTCTATTCGTCCTCGCTTTCACATACTCGCGGGTTCGTTGATCTACTCTCATTAGGCCGTTCTTCCCTCCACATTCAATTACCATGTTAGTCATTGTGAATCTCTGCTCCATGGGAAGTGCGTCTATAGCACTTCCAACGAATTCCATTGCCTTGTAATCCGCCCCGTTCACAGAGATTTTTCCAATCGTCGCCAGGATCATGTCCTTGCCTGAAACATACTTCCCGAGCTTCCCATTGTAAGTGAACAACATGCTTTCTGGTACTCGCAACCAGGTTTCGCCCAAAACCATAGCTGCAGCGATGTCCGTATGACCCATACCTGTGGAGAAACACCCGAGGGCCCCGTATGTACATGTATGAGAATCAGCTCCAATTACCAGATCTCCTGGGATTACGAGTCCTTCTTCGGGTAGCACATTATGGGCTATTCCTCCTTGACCGATGTCGTAAAAATGCTCAATGCCTTTCTCCTTCGCAAAGTCTCGTACCGCCATACAATTCAAAGTGGAGTCGATGTCCTTTGGCGGTACAATATGATCGAGCACGAGGGCGATTCTTCCTGGCTCCACATATGACTCTAAGCTATGTTTCCTCAGTTCATTGAACGCTGGAGGGCCAGTTATATCGTGGGCCATAATCTTATCCACCCTCGCGGTTACGAGCTGTCCAGGTTTCACCGCCTCCAGGCCGGCATGAGAGGCGATGATCTTCTCAGTCATGGTCATTCCCATAGTGGTCGTATCCTCCTACATATTCCGAATCCCGTTACGGATTTGCCATCACAACTTTTGGACTAGTCAGTTTTCTCTTCATCATAATTCTGTTTATACCTTCTATCATTGCTTCTACGCTCGCGATCACAACGTCTCCACTACTCGATCTGGCGGTTGCGGTATTCCCTTCCTTATCTTCCACCTTTATCACTACCTCCCCGAGGGCATCGCTTCCGCCGGTTATGGCTTCCAGTCTGTATTCCTTTAACCTTATGCTAGCTAATCTTTCACTTATCTTCTGAATGGCTTTTATTGCAGAATCAACAGAACCTACACCTGTTTCCGCCGCAATGTAAGTAATCCCACCCATACTGAGCTTGACGGAAGCCGTCGGCGTTGAATGAATCCCAGTCATTACTGACATGTCTTCCAATTCAAGCAACCTCTTCTCCGCGACCTTCCCCATTACCGATCTCGCTATCGAATCCAAGTCTGTATCAGTTAAGGTCTTGCCCTTGTCTCCGAGATCTTTCACCCTTGCCAAGATCTCTTTCAGCTGCACTTCTGTCGGGGAAAGAGCCAACTGCTCCATTTGCGCCTTGATGCCATGTATTCCCGCGTGTTTTCCAGCTTGGATCCATCTCGTTCGACCCACAAGTTCGGGTTCCAGGGGTTCATATGTCATCGGCA
>JACZWF010000073.1 GCA_022572285.1 Nitrososphaerota archaeon
ATAGAGGGAGACTCTACGACATTTCAAATTCTGTTTGGGGGGCTAATGAGATCCCTCGAGATCGAGGCTCGTCCAGTGATTGGAGCTATGAATTCCTCGCCTCTTCTGGATGAGCCCTTTCTCCTCGCCCATTCTTGGATCGAGATAAGGGTAGAAAACTGGATCCACGCCGACCCAATGTTGGGACTTTTAGATGGAGAAGGGACTGCTCTGCCTGAGAATCTCGATTCTTTGCTGACCGATCCGAAATTCATATACGATCTCCTGCCAGCCTGGGGCGGGGTGCTCACGGCGATAACCTACGACGGTCAGCTCCTAGATATCACTCGGGACTATAGGATGACGGCAACAGGAGAACTTACAGGATATTTGCTATTTGTTGAGGGACCCGTCAAACTCACTATTATCTCTGGAGCGGACTTTGTGGTGAATGGTATACCTTTCTCCTTCCTCTGGACGCCATTCGATGCACAATCCACGGCTGTAAAAACTCTTGCACCGGTAGGCCAACTAATTCTGGTTGATGAAGACTTTGATGACGGTGAAATCTCGTTGGTCGTTGAGGGAGAGATAGGTCTCGACTATCGGGTAAACGCTCTAAGGCTTTCGACGAGGACTCCAATCCTGAGTTCTATGGAATCATCACTTGTTACCAGGACTAGGGCTGAGCACAAGATAGCCTCATCAATGTCTTCGGGAGGGCTGGACCGATTCTTCATAACCCAAGTACAAGCAGTTCAATTCTCTCCAGACCAGATAATCTATCTCTCTTCAAATTCAACAATTCTTGAGGAGCGAGTGGAGGAGCGGATAGACGCGTTGCATCTAATTCTCGGTGGCCGTCGAGGCACTACAGGTACCCTAAACATAACCTTCTCCAAGTCTCTGATAAACCAAATAGACTCGAGCTTAGATAGAATCTTGGTCGTCTTAGATGGCGAGGTTGTGGGTGCCCAAGTTATCGACATGGGCCTCGATATAGTCATTCGAGTGAATTATGAACATAGCGAGCAAATTGGAACGATTGAAATGTCAGAGCGAAATTTAGTAGTCTATCTAAAGAGCTATAAGCTTACAATCGATGTCAGGGATCCATTCAATCAGAAAATTGGCCGTGCAGATCTTCTAATCCAGGGACCACTTGGAAACGCAACAAGGGTAAGTGCAGAGAGTACTTTCACTAATTTGGTTCCAGGTCGATATGAAGTCACTGTAAGATATCGAGGTGAATCTCAGCAGCTAACAAGAAATGTATCAGACCGAGACTTGATAGTGAGCGTAAACCTATTCAGGTCAGATTCTACCGTAGCTCTGATAACGACCTCCGTGCTTGCGATAGTTGGATCGGTAGCAATCGGCGTTCAAGGAGGATTGTCGAGAATCCTAGATGTCGAGAGACGTCGGGCTAAGTAGGGGAGGCGGTCTTGCGTATTAGCCTCACCATCCCTTTATCATAAAGATCTATACCGCTCGAAATCTTCTTTAATTGCTCTTCTGTGAGCGCGAATTCATCCCAAAGATCAAGGTTTTCTATATACGCACTGAACCTCTTGTAGGGATCTTTATTTGGCCTGATAATATCGGCTACGCTTGAACCTCCCAGAAGGAGGAGTACGTCGATTCGATCCGAGTTTTCATTGACCCTGACAACCTGAAAAGATGTTCCTTTGAGGACAGGAAATCGCTTTCGATTCCATTCGTTGAACTGTTCTTGAAGTTTTTTCTCCCCGGCTTTGGCTACGATCTTCTCCGGCACTCTAGCAATAGCAATACTCAGGACTACCGAATCATAATCAAAAGGTGAGAGGGGGAAGGAGATCGCATGATCGAGAATATTTCCTATCTTGTCATAGATCTCGTAGCTCCTTCCGTATGCATACACCGGAGAGAATACCTGCACTCTGTATGATCGGGCAAGTCGTACTATCTCCGATAGGTCTACTTCATCTTGTCCGAAGATGAGATCTACGATACGTGGGATAAGAATATCTGAACCTAACCTCCTTCCAGACCTATCAATACCAATCATTTTTCGAAGTGCGTCTCCTTGTGAAACTATCAAAATGTCGGCAAGGCGCTGTTCCGATTTCACAAAGCGCGAAAGGGCACAGTAGGCATTGAAGTGGGTCTGGTCGGTATCCTCTTCCGAGGGTAACATGGCGAAGACGATTCCTGAGGCATCGGGGTTTATGTCCTTGATCCTCGCAAGGATAAGAGGTCCGACACCTGAAGCAATATTCTCTCCTAGTGAAGCGAAGAAGATCGTAATCTGATCCTCAACGCTTTCGCTGACGCCAATCCTCCTAATCTTGTCTTCAAGTTGATTGTCTTTCGTGGCACTCTTCAAAGTGGTACTCCAGACACCGCTTCCCTTGTCCTTTGACCTTTTCAATCGATGAAGTGCTGTCCTGGAAATTCTGTCGATATCCTCTCTGGTATGAACTTCGGATAGCCAATCCTTGAAGACCTTTTCATCACCCTCATCTGCTCCGATAGCGAGAAAATTAAGGGACGAAACTCGATTGCCTTGACCTGCAAGAAAATTTAGAAGGAGCTTAGACCCGGTCCTTCCGAACCCAAATCTGACAATCTCTTTAGATCGGGAAAAAACAGCGGTAAGAGATCTAATTAATTGGATTGCTGATGCCAACTCCTCTTTGAACTCAATGAGAGGTAGAGAGCATACTGCGCACGCGGTGAGCCCTCTAGCATTCTTATGCCCACTGGGACAAAGTGTGAATCCTCCTTTATGGGCCTGTTCGGCCACCATCCCTTTCCTAAAGGAATTCACACTCATAATAGTTTTTGGTAAGGAACTCCGATACGGCGTATGATTTATAGATTAACCCAACGGAAACAACGCCGTGAGCGCGGAGAATCCAGAGCGGATTATCTCAAAATACGAGTCAGTCAAACTAGAGGGCAAGGGTACGTGACGGCTCGTGTTGACTGATCGAAGGATTATCTTTGAGAAGAAAAAAGGAATCCTCTCTAGTAAGGTAATCCCACAGGTTACAATTGATGTTCGGGCGATCATTTCAGTTGAGCAACTTCAGGATTTCGGAGTCAAGATCGTTCATGAGGGAAAGAAAGAAACTATCTCTCACAAAGTGACTCCCAGTAACTCGACTGATGCGATTGAGATAGTCCAGACTATCTCGTCCATGCTAAGTGAAAGGAAATTGATTAGAGATAAGAGCGAACTTTCTGAGAAGGATGTGAAAATGGCGGAAACGAAGTACCTCTCTTATGTCTTGGACACTGGGTCCAAAATCTGGGAATTGACTTCACTCTCCCTTTCCATGTTGCGAGGCCTTGGATTCGAGGATTGGGATCGGGCAGAGGAGGTCTTTGAAAGACTTTCAAGAACAACCGGCAGCCTTTCAGAGGAAAACTCCTTCGATTTCCGCAACGAAATAGATCTCATTAGGACATCGGTGAAGAGTAGGTCGACGGAAAAAGTAGGTGAAGCTATTTCTGGTTTCCTTGATACGGTAGGCAATGAGCTGAGCTCAACAACCCCTCCGGAAAGCGAATGGAAAGATTACATCCACCACAAAAGCCCCAACTGGGGTTCCCTCTCCTACCTCTTTCTCTTTTCCCTTGCTCTCAATGAGGGTATTGCATTTGAAGAGAACGGACTAGAAGGCGAGAAACAGACTGCTCTTTCGAATGCAAAGAAGCTGATCCCTATTCTTGGTGTCGAGTTCAGTCAAGACCTCTTCAAGGATCTAAAAACGGAAGGCAACGAAACTCCGTTTGCAGAGATGGCATCCGAATTTAACGTATATCTGAGGGATGCATTGCAGGATTCTCTAAGAGAAACAAGTCTCTTGGCATAAGTCATTTCTTTCTTTTCTGTATCTTACTGTATTTGCTGTCAAAAACAACTTCCCCATAGCGATTAATGGCGAATAGCTTGAGATATTGCGAGGCATATCGGGGTCGGACCGGTAGCTCCCTTGCGCTAACGTGACCCGATTTGTGGAGCTTCGAGATTATCAAAGGTTCCATGTTTGGGTAGTTCAGGATGAATTCATTCATGGTTATGTACTTCTTGAGAGTTGACGCGGCCCCCTCTATAGTCTTGATCACGTATTCTATGTTATCTATCCGTTCAGCTATCTCATTTGCGTCCTGGTCATCCAGGAAGCGAAGCGAGGAATCTATGTCACCTACAAGTTGTGTATTCTTCCCCCAATTGAACTCTTCAGATACTCTGGAGTCGTTCAGTTTCTCGAAGTCTCTCAATAAGGTCAACAATTCTCCAAGAATCGCTCTTGTCCCGATTTCTAGGTACTCAAGCTTGAGCATTATATCTGGAAGGTAGATAATCCCCTTCGGTTTCTCCAGCTGCTGAACATGGTTAGAGAGTTGAATCGCGACCTGCCCAGTTTTTGAGACGGAAGCCTCTCTACCTAGGGATTCATTCAAAGGAAGGATATGTGAATTATAAATCTCGAGCATTCTCTGAATAAGCTTTCGTACACTGGATGCAATCTTACGACTATCTGACAAATATCGGTCACTAAGAGATGTGATGCTTGTAACTATCGCATCGAGTGCTTTCTCTCCCCCGGACTGCGCCAGAAAGTTTCTTGCCACATCGATGGCGGTGGGATCTAATTTCTTGTCAAAATCTTTTCTAATTGCCTCAATAAGCCGCACTGCATGTTCTATTGTTATTTCGGCAACTTTGAGGAATTGACTGTTCAGTTCGTTTTGACTCTTGAGTGATTCCTCAGGGCCCATCTCGGCAAGGTCTGAGAGATTAGTTGAATTAACGTTTGGCAGGCCTTCAACTCCAAACCGTGTAATCGTAGAAACGATGTGCTGATATTTCACGACTTTATCTACCTGGTACTGGTATAACCTATGATACGTACTAGATGCAATTCTCTCCTGTTCCTGGTTGATTTGAGATAGGCTCGTAGTTCTCTCTTGGAGGGTCTTGTAAGACATAGTGTCTATCCCACCAAGAGTGATTCGGACCTGCTCCTGATACTTATTCGCTGAGGCATTTTCGGTAGAGAGGTCTATCCCAGGTGATGATCTTTCAATCAACTTTAGGCTAGTAAAGAAGGCGGCGATCCTATCTGCCAACTGTCTCCCCTTTGAGATTAGGCCTGACGAGAGAAATGCAATCTCTTCCCTTCTCTTCAACCTGAGGGAGGCGATGACCATTGCCGATCCGAACGAGCCGGCAGATACAGTTATGGCAAGAAAAGCTATGCCTCCTGAGAGGGCGACAGTTTCAGTGCCAATAGGATTGAGACTAGTATAGTACCTAAGAGTGCTACTCGTAGCTTGTAACGCGCCGAGAAAAAGGAATGTTCCGACGAGGAGAGTAGGCGCATATGAGTACTTCAGAACCTTGCTAACATCAATTCCCCGTTCTACTAACCACGGCCAGAAACGATCTATTACTGAGATGAAGGAGAACGATAGTGCTAACAAGATTGGGACGTAGAGAATTATTAGCCTATCGATTATTAGGAATAAGTACGGGTGGAAGAATTCACTTGCTCCAAATACGGAAGAGAACGTCGCTTGAAGCGTTGGAATGTCCAAGGAAGTAAGGGGTGGATTCGGAGTATAGGAGATATGAGTGAAGAGTGGAAGAGGAAGGGCATTCATGGCGTCGTATATCTGCTGAGGTCTCATCGAATTGATCTGGTCGCCTAATGTTAGTACCAAATTCTCTGAGAATGCGACGCCATGAAACGGGATGAAGATCATGATAAACATGAAAACCATTCCCAGGTGATCGAACAGTTTGCGTCTCTCTTCTAGCAGTGCAACCATCAACATCAGAGGGATGGCCACGAAGTACAAGGGGGTCAACCCCAATGCCCCTGCAAAAAGACCCATCAGTGGGGAAATGACGTTTCGAGGCTCGCTCACAGATCGAGCGGCGAAGGCACCGATAAAGAAAATGTAAACGAAAAGCCACCATAGAGGAATCCCAGCTTGATATGCATAGGCGGGGGCAGAGATAAGCGTCCCTATCAAGAAACCAGCGATTGGAATCCTAAACCCAATGACGGCCGCCAGTATCGCGAAGAGAATAATCACTGGAGTAGGGTATAGCGGTATTACTACAAGAAGCAGTGTCGTGGTTACAAGAATAAGAGCCGAAATCAGGAGTCTTCTAAGTGTCTTGCGGTACTCTCGTTCCCTCTCTATCGGATCCTCTATTCTGCGGGAAGGTCGTAGCCCAAATCTCTCGATAACAGATGAGGGGGGCTGCGAATCCTTTGTCTGATCTGGTTCTATTATCTTGGGATCGCTCAAGAGCCCTCTACAGCTCTGCGTTATATTACGAGTTTAAGTCAGCTCTAAAGTGCCCGATTTCGTGTCTTCAAGGGTCATGACTGGCACGGTCTTTCCTCCCTTCGTTACATGGACGCCCTGTTCAAGGAGGAATGAGTGTGAAAGTAATCTCTCTCCCGGTGTAGTCTGTCCATAAAGGATGGACATTTCTTTGTATGATTCTAGGAGCTCCGGGGTGGCCTTGGCAGCAATTATCAAGAAGCGCATGGTCCAAGGATCATCAGAATCTACCTCCCGTATGTAGATACTTTTCGAGGCATCTTGTTTAACATAGCCCGAGAGTATAGCCTTAGCTTCAGATTCCAGGTCTTTGTCCCAGATGCCCCTCGGGCTCACGACGGTGAACCAGATGTAATCAGTTCGGTATTCAGAAGTCAGACCCAGTGTCGCGGGGATCTTGAAAATGCCCAAAGCGCCGACCAGATATTCCTTGAGGTGCCTTCTGTCTACAATCTCTCTCAGGATATTTTCGTCAGTAAGGGAAGCTTCGTCTTCCATTAGGACCCTCTGCATAATCTTCATTTGCTCGACATCTGTTAATTCCGCAACTCTGTCATAGTACCCCCTATCTTTCATCGAGGCACTCATCTTCTCATAATAGGTCCCCTCCAGGCTGTTCGCTTCAGTGACAAGTTTTCTATAGTTGGAATTTACGTCAAATTTGCTTTCAACGTGACTATACTCTTTTAACTTGGTCTCTAACCTTTCTTTTTCACCGATAACTTCCTCGCCCTCTGCGGTGAGAACTCTTATCTCGTGTTCCAATTCCTTAGCCTTACCTTCCATGTATTTCTTTTTGGGGCCAAGGAAACCAAATCGGATCTTCTTGGCTTGACCGCCAATCCTATCCATTTCGAGCTGCCTACTCTTTTGCTTAATTTCCAATGACTCTACCTCGTTCCGCTGCTTCTCGAGTCGTTCGGTTAGGACTCTCTTCATGACTCTACAGTCACTAAGTCGAGAATCGAGAGTCTTCAACTCCGAACTAATCGGATAAAGAAGGGAGGAAAGAAGTGCAAAGTCTATTACAAGTTCAGGATTGAGGATTCTCTGGACTCTCGTTGCAAGCTCTTGATGCAATTCGGTCTTTTCTGCCTTAGCTAGCTGCTTGTTGAGCTTATCTGCAAGACTATTCGTCTGAAGGTATAACCTAAGTCCAATTATGTATCTGTCTATCAGTTCAACGAAACCAACAGCATCATTGAGTATCTGAACTTGACGTGGGGTCAGCTGCTGTGCGCTTGGAACCATTCCACGCAGGTCTTCTGCTATGTCTTTAACGCGGCTTTGGAATTTCTGA
>JACZWF010000074.1 GCA_022572285.1 Nitrososphaerota archaeon
AGTTGACTTGCTCTTGATACCATCAAGGAATTCGGTCAATGGATCAACCTCCTGCAAGTACACGTCTTCGGTAAATAAGGAATCTTATAAAAGGACCTAGATGAATGCGGGCCCGCCGGGATTTCCTCCTGTGATTCGGACCCGGGACACCTCCCCGCAACCAATCGTTGCTCCGGGTAGCTCCCAATTAGATAAAAGCCCGGTACTTTAGGCGCTACTCTACCTGGCTGAGCTACGGGCCCACAGCATTATAACAATGACCCCCCTATTATTCGTTTCAAAATCCTGACTGTCCATGAAGGATTCTCCTTTAGTAACAGCGCCCTGGGCGGGATATCCAGACGCATGGAAGGACCATACGTCATTCGAACCCGCGTCAGAAGAGTGACAGTCTCCTATGCTGGGCCGAGTTGTGCGGTCGGCAGTTATGCCATATGTCCCCTACACCACCAGGGCTGTCATTCAGAGCGTTCCCCATGTAACTTTAAGCTTTCCTGTTAATATCATTGTTAGGTTTTATGCTATGAATAGCAACCTCTCAATGTTGCGTCGCAGGATCCACCTCTCTTTCATTCAGTTTGCTCCGGCTTTTGGTCAGGTAGAAAGAAATCTAGATACGGCTCTTCGGCTCGGGAGGCGAGCAAGAAGCGGAATCATAGTTCTTCCGGAGCTCTTCAACACTGGTTATGCCTTCACTAGCAGGGATGAGGTAAAGAGACTTGCCGAGCCTGCAGGTGACGGAGGAACATGTCGGGCTTTAGTGAGCCTTTCAAAGTTGAAGAGCTCCACCATAGTTGCTGGGTTTGTTGAAAGCGAGCGTGGACGCTTCTACAATAGTGCGGCGATTGCTTCAAAAGGAGAATTTCTTGGAGTGTACAGGAAGCTCCACCTATTCCATAAGGAGAAGATGTGGTTTAGTCCTGGAAACCTAGGGCTTAGGGTCTTTGATCAAGATGGATACAAAATTGGGGTAATGATATGCTTTGATTGGATTTTTCCAGAAGTCGCTAGGACTCTTGCTCTGAAAGGAGCGGAAGTAATTGCTCACCCCGCAAACTTGATCCTAAACGGACTTTGCCAAACAGTAATGCAAGCAAGGTCAGTAGAGAACATGGTTTTCACAATAACAGCGAACAGGGTCGGCATTGAAAGTAGAGGAGGTGAAACATTTCGCTACACTGGTCTCAGCCAAATAGTGGATCCTAAGATGAAGGTACTTGCAAGAGCGGGCACAATAGACGAAGCTGTTGAATCTGTTAGTGTAGATCTCGCCTCTGCCCGCAAGAAGGTTATCTTTGGACAAAACGATATCTTCAAAGAAAGAAGGGTAAAGGAGTACCACAGGAGCTTTTAACGATGACCTATGTCGCATGTAACGCCCTCCCATTATACCACACGTCAGGAGGACTTCCGGAGTTATTCACGATGATTCGTCTTAGACCCTTATTTCTATTGAAATGCCAAATCTCTGTATCAGCCCCAAAGGCTTTTCCCCATTCTGCGAATTTCTCCCTTTCGGATTTTGTCATTCGTCCTTTACCACTCTTTACTTGAATCAACAAAACTCGTTGATCTTTAGCAGCAAAAACGTCTACGGGACCGTGAGACATTGCGCTCCTACTACAAACCCAGCCATCGCGTCTCAGAATATTCAGGGTTTTGTACTCCTTGCTCCTCCCCCTCTGATAAGGAGTGCTCACCAACGGGTTTTCTTAACAATGTCAGACCTTTGTAAGATTTTCTCTTATACTGGCAAAACGGCATTGGAAAACATTATTTGGGGGGTTGCACGCTGAGCTATATCGTGAATCTTTCCTCGGTAGCATTGTCCCTTGACCTGATATCTAAGGAGCTAGATGATATAAGAAATAGGCGTGAAATAGTATTGAAGGGATCCCGGGATGTGATCTCTCTATCTTCAAAGTCAGTTGTAGCAATGCATACAGAGAATAAGCCATTGGCCAGAGCACTTTTAAAAGACGCGAGAAGGAAACTCGTTCGACTTAGGAAGGAAGCGAGACAGGACTTGACAAAGTATCTCGTCTCTCCAGAAACAGAATATGTTGAGGCGGAGGTGCTCTTCTCGATTATCACCAAAAGGAGGATACCAGGGTTCCGCTCTCTCTCAGTAAACGAGGCCTCATATATCCTCGGTTTGTTGGATGCCATTGGTGAGATAAAACGTCTTATTCTAGACAGCATAAGAGTGGGGAAAACGGATGAAGCATCCGATTTATTCTCAATAGCGGAGGGTCTTTATATCATGATCTCACCGTTTGCTTCCTTCGATAAGATAGCGGGTGGCACCAGGCGTAAGCTTGATGTGGCGAGGGTACTCGTGGAAAACTCCAGAGCAGTAGTAACCGAGGACCGACGGAGACGTGACCTAATTATCGCCATGCAGAATCTCTCGATCGGGTTAAGTTCCAATCAATCCTGAGGTGGAGATCGACCTGTTAGGACAGATCAGGGGACCTGCTGGAGAACAATGGCTCGGTGAACTTAACAATAGTCATTATCCTGAACCAAGATGGTGAAGTCCATCCATCTGCAGACGTTATTGGAACTCCTCCTTCTAGGTGCGAAGGAAGGTCCAGTAAAGCTATCAACAATGGATCTAGCGAAGAAGATTGGAAAGTCACAACAAGCAGCATCGAAGCATTTGTCGGAATTGGAACAACATAGATTCCTTGAGAGGATGGTAGAGAGCAACGATAGCTATGTCAAGCTCACTCGCAAAGGAGTTGATGCTATGGCTGAGCTACATTCTGTCCTCACAACCGCACTAGAGAAGAAACATCGGATTCGTGAGATCAGCGGCACTCTCTTCACAGGATTAGGTGAGGGTGCATATTATGTCGCCCTACCGGGATACAGGAGGCAATTCATAAGCAATTTAGGGTTTGACCCCTTTCCTGGGACTTTGAACCTCCGGCTTATTTCCAAGATTGACAGAAGTCTCCGCCGGGATCTCGAACATCGTGCCGGCATCAGTATAGAGGGGTTCGATGATGGAGAGAGGACGTACGGAAGAGCTAAGTGCTTCAGGTCGACGGTTAACAATAAGGTCAAAGGTGCGGTTCTAGCGGTGGAGCGGACTCACTATGACGACTCCGTTCTCGAGGTAATTGCACATGAGAACATTAGGAGTGTCCTTAAGGTGAGCGATGGGGATATGATCAGTGTACGAATCGACATTTCGTAGAGGAGATCATATCTCATGAAGGATATCGTGGTTCTCCACCAGGTTAGAACTCTTCAAGTCAGGAATTGGGGACCCTAGTCTGATCACCTGTATTTTGAGCCCATTCCTTTCAGCCTCGCGCCGCAAGGTGCCCTCATCATGTTTTTGATCATATCCAAGAGAGATGATGTCCGGCCTCACCTTTAGGACGGTCTCGAAGAGGTTCGACTCACTTCCTAATATGGCAAGGTCAACAAATTCGATGGACGATACCATTTCCCTTCTCTTTAACTCAGCATTTAGAGGGCGACGACCTTTCATTTTCAGAACAGTTGTATCCCTAGCGACCGAGATTATGAGTACATCCCCTAATTCACGAGATTTTTTCAAAGTGTATATGTGCCCAGGGTGAATTATGTCGAATACACCCCCAGAAAAAACAACTTTGATTGCATCTCTTCCCAACGAACGCATCCTGAAAACATTGGGGGTTTGGGGGGAGTCGCTTTTCGTAACATCGATAAGCCCCTCACTTGCTAATTCTTCGAGACTTGTTCTCAAGAAAGCCTCGGGGAGGCTTGTTTGTTGGATTAATCTAGGAAAGCTCGACCCCTCCTGAGCCAAGCTAGAACAGTATACCAGACTCAGCAATCGACGAGACCAAACCGACAGCCCAATCTGAGGCAAGTAATCCCCATCGACTATTGAAGATAATAGACGTTTTGGATACTCGTTCGCCTTACCATTCGATTTCAAGCTCTCCTAGAAACCTGAGTGCGTCAAGAAGACCCTCCGCGTAGCCAACGCTCAGGACCGCCAGCTCATACCTTCCATCTCTTTTGAAGTGCCCCGCGTCAAGAATATAGGCCTCGACGTTAGTGAGCAGGGGATTGAATTTTGGATTAGCATTGCGCTCTAGCGTCATCCTCGCCCGCCCAAGGGCCTGCGTGGCTTTCGGGATGTACTTCTCGAGCATCCTTGTTATCTGAAGTTGTACTCCATCAGAGTTATCTTTGACAAAACTGTTCTCTACTTTAAGGATGGTTCGCAAGAATTCCTCTTCGGTGAAATGAAGCTTCCCGGGTAGGATCAAGACATATGGAGGGTCTCCGAATTCCCGATCTTTCAAACTTCCGACACTTCCACCAACTATGTCCTCATGCACCGATCCCAATCGAGATACAATGATGATGAGTGAATCGAGTTTGAATACCCCCATGCTCTGCTCTCCCTCTCGATCAAGTAGAGCTACCATAGCTTTGTTGGGGGTAAGGTGTTCATTCTCTCGAAGGTTATAATCGAGAAGGATAGGGGTGTGTAGTCCATTTACCAAATTGGAATGGAGAGAGTAGTAAAGCGATAGGGCAGCCGGATCTGATCCGATAGTTGCAGTTGCGCTCCTTCCGAATTTGTATGAATGTAACCCCGTCGCTCCTGGTAAAGAGGAGAGAATAGATGCGTTATGAACGACCCTCGTGCTGATGCCTCTATTTTCTGCTCTTATCCTCAGCTCCGCGTGTGTCGTTGCAACCATTGGATCCCCATAACAGAGTAAGACCACGGTCTTGTTAGAAGCCAAGTCAAGCAAGGCGCGTCCATCTTCGACATATTCCCTAGTTACTTCTTCAACCTCGACGGCCATATGCTGAAAAAAATTGAGATCCATTGGTGAAGTGTATCTCTCTACATAAATATGCTCCGCAGAGTCGATGAGTACCTCTACCTCTTTGGTAATACTATCTGGCCCCGAAAGTCCAATGCCCGCGAAGATTAGCATTTCTTCAGAGCTATAGAGAAACCCTTCTTTAACTAAGCGAAAGCATTATTACGATACCACCTTCAGGAAAATTGCGGGCTTGCACGGGCCTGTGTGAAGGCCAGGAGGCTCAGCCAGGTAGATTGGTCACCAAACCCAAAGCGGCTGGCTCTTAACCAGTAGTGTAGGTGAGTAAGTCGTGGGTTCAAATCCCACCAGGCCCGCGTTCATTTAGGTTCTTTAATAGGTTCTCTTATGTACCATGGAATGTGTACCTTGAGGAGGTAGATCCGTTGACTGAATTCCTTGATGGTATCAAGGGCAAGTCAACTAAGAATAGGTACATAGCAAGATTTGATTTGTTCCTAAGAAATATCGGGATGGAGGGTGATAACAATAAACAACGTTCTAGGAATTTTGCTCGGAAAGCTAGGGACGCTGATTGGGCCTATAATACCATAAACCAGTACATGCGTAACCAGAGGGAGAGAGCGGAAAGAGGAGAGATTTCAGAATCAACGGTTCCTAACTTTTACAAACCTATCAAGCTCTTTTGTGAAAGCGCGCGCGCTATTTTGTTAAGTGTGTCGAAAACTTTCGAACGCTCATTCTTCACAAGCTGTTTTCGAACTTCTTTCTGAATTGCTTCCTGAGTCGATTCGAGTGTCAAAGCAATCTTGCGACAGGCCTCCGCTTCCGAGACTCCTTCATTCACTACGATTTTCAGGATTTCCCTTCGCAGCGGAAAAGGAATGTTCATCCTTTCGCTTCCGATTCGACTGACTCTCGAACGCTGGGCGGTCACTTGCTGATGCCTCTACGGGTTAACTCGGTTACTTCCGGTTAAATGTTACGGCATACGCTAATGACCGATTGAATAATCTATCCAGAGAGTCATTTTCTACCTTACCCTAGCCTGTATTCCCGACTGGAACCATATTATGCAGAAAATAGACTCACTAGAGTCCCGTAAATACGAGGAATACTCCTGTTGCGCATGATGATATCTCGTCAAGACATTTCTAAATCATTATCAAAAAGGCGAGTTAGTTTTGAGGATCGGACATGTAGGATCCTGAGTCTGTATGCAGACCAGCCAGGCTTGCCAGTAATGAAGGCACATTCACATCTCAAGATTAGTCACAAGCTCAATACGTTCTACTATCACGTCGCCCGGCGCGCGCGCAAACTCCGATTCGATCGAGAAGAACCTGGGAGAGAACCATGTATATGGGACAGACCTATCTGAGCGAAACAAATTGGAGTTTGGAGACCTTCTAGCTATCATCAGCACGGATGTGTTCACTGAATGATCAAGTGTACAGTCATTTTCTGCACTCAAGAGGCAGAGAATGAAAAGGACCTAAAGATACACTTCCAGGAAGCACATCCAAAACAGGTCGAACGGTTAGGCCTTGAAGGGATGGTCAAGCTCGCAAAGATGGAGGGAGGAGCTTGACCAAACTCAGGATCGCAACAGACAGCACCATTGAGATTGAAACCCTTCTCCGATGGCGCTATATCTGAATAAACACGGGCAGGGAAATAACATTTGCGAATACATTTTTGTGCACGGAGTCGGATCTCTCAAGGAAGTAGCAAAGTCTCCTATCAAATTGACAGATACTTCAGGCCGCGAAGTGGAGTTGCCAAAAGATCTACTTGCCGCCATGCAATCCCTAGCTGACCTTCCAACCTACCAGGAATATGGAGAATCGGTAAAGGGCCTTCAGGACTCGATTCGGCTGCTCAAAAGTCAACTACAAAGAGCTTTGCTCTATGGAGAGCCAGACTCTAGTTAGGCTTGGAGTTAGGTTGAGTTAGAGCACCTGCTAATTAGAGACAGCACTTCCAGGTACGCGCGCGCTATGAACAACGTATTCACTTTTATCGATGCTAGTATCTTGGACGAAACAGTCACGTTCTCTTCGGATCCAGCTGTAACGAATTCTAGTAATTTTGCTGTAATCTTCTCAGGATACTCCAGCGATGCCTATTCACAAGACGATATCTTCTTGACTCGTGAACCTTTGATTCATGACTATTTGCATATAGAAGCCTTCGGCCTAGCAACCGGTCTTGCGGTATCTGTAATTGGTCTAACTTATGTTTCCAGCGCGCGCGCGGAAGCCAAATGTAGGCCTCCCCTAAAGGGGGAGGTTCTTGCTTCGCATAAGGAAAAAAGTTGGAGATTCTCCAATTTAGAGAACCCATCAATCTAAATTTCTCAAGGGTCTAAGCCAAACCAGGACCACGCATATTTATTTCGGACTAACATGGAAGCGAATTCGAAGTTAGACCCCTGAAGAGGCCTTCAGAACAATCTCTAGATTAGGAATCATTTTTATACGCCCATACCCCTCCCAGGTTTTGGTGCAAAAGAGCACTAGGAGATGAAATATACGAGTTACGGAGGCGGAGGCGGAGGCGGATTTCGGCGTCCCTATGGCGGTGGCGGTTTCAGATCAGACGCACCCAAGCCAGTAGAAGTTGGAAAGGAATACAATGTCACCATCACAGAAACCAGTAGACGGGGCGACGGAGTGGCAAAGATTGACGGTTTCGTCATCTTTGTC
>JACZWF010000075.1 GCA_022572285.1 Nitrososphaerota archaeon
AAGACAGTCCCATCACTCTTTGCAAGTGCTATGGCTTCTTTGTACCTCTCAACCGCTTCCTCATTAATTAAGGGGCCAAGATAATTCTTCTCTATTGTAGTATCGCCGGCCGTCATGTTCTTAGCCTGTTCCACAAGGAGCTTGGTGAACTCCTCTCGGACACTTTTCTCTACATATACTCGTGAGCAAGCGCTGCACTTTTGACCCCCGTAGCTGAAAGCTGCTCTAGCTACACCTTCTGCCGCCTTGTTCAGGTCGGCTTTCGAGGTTACTATTATGGGGTTCTTGCCCCCCATTTCAGAAATGACAGGTTTTGGCCTCCTAGAACTGAACGTATTGTAGATCGAGACGCCAACTTCTCTCGACCCCGTGAATACAATTCCGCTTACTTCATCATTTTTTACAATATCGGCGCCAACCTCTTCGCCGCTTCCTGTAAGGTAGTTGAATACACCGTCTGGTATTCCTGCCTCTCTCAGAGCTTCTGACAGCCTATACCCCATGAGAGGTGCAGCGCTCGAGGGTTTGAAAACCACTGTGTTTCCTGTGGCTAGGGCCCCGGATGACATTCCAGTCGCGATTGCTAGAGGGAAGTTGAACGGAGCGATAACCCCCCAGACTCCATATGGTTTGAGGATGCTCTTCGATCTCTCATCTGGAATTGAGCTTTGGAGATCCATCTCAAATCCGCTATTCCTTTCCATCTCCCAAGCATAATATCTTAGCATATCAATAGCCTCGTCAACATCCGCTATGGCCTCGTAGCGATTCTTCCCATTTTCAAGGGTCATTAGAGCCGCGGTCTCAAACTTCTGTGACCTGATCAGAGATGCAGCTTTCATGAGTATTTTGTTTCTTTCACTATATCCGAGCCTACTCCATTTGGGAAACGCAGCCTTTGCTGCATCTACAGAGTCATCCGCATCATCTTTAGTGGCGCGCTGGAAATACCCTAGGACCAGGTTCGGTTCGATCGGGGAAGTGTCTTCGAAGACTCCGCCATTCGATAGTTTCTGCCTTCCATTAATTAGAAGAGGATACGTTCGTCCGAGATCTTTCTTGACCCTGATTACCGCATCATCGTAAAATTTGTGAAACTCGTCAGTCCTACCTTCTTTTTCTGCATTGGATAGTGTGTTCTCATTCTGAAACCCCATATTATTCAAGTTCTCAATTACTTCTTAATAGGTTATGATCCTAGTGACTTTGCGCGGGAGGCCGCTGACGTGACAGCCTCAATTAGAAGTCCACGAAGACTTCCACGCTCTAACGTAACGAGTCCCTCGATGGTTGTTCCCCCCGGTGACACGACTTCATCCCTCAGTAATGCAGGATGCTTTCCGGTCTCAAGTACCATGATTGAAGCACCCCGCACAGTTTGTGCTGCCAAAATAATGGATAGGTCTTTTGGAATGCCAAGCCTCACGCCAGCATCCGCTAACGCATCAATTATCGTGTAGATATAAGCTGGCCCACTGCCTACTAATCCGGTTATAGCATCCATTAGTCTTTCATCTACAAAAACGACCTTCCCCAGAATTCCAAGAGTTTCATCAACCATCTTTAGAGACCTAGACTTTACTGCACTGCCATCTGCGACCGCTATAGCTATAGTAGCCGCTCTTACGTATGCAGCGATATTTGGCATCGCTCTGAAGACAGGAACTCGTTTCGGGAGATACTTAGAAATAAATTCAATTGTTACACCCGCTGCGATGCTAACCAGTGGTTCCTTTCCTATTGTCTTGCCGACTTCGGTTACAACTGATGCAACCACCTCTGGCTTAACCGCGATGATAATCAAATCGCTTACATTGACGAGTTCCTCCACCCTATCATCACACGAAATCCCATATGTAGCTCTAATGTACTTGCTTCTCTCGGGCGAGACTTCGACGGCCAGGACTTGGTCCTTCGAAAGGGAGCGAGATGAAAGGAGTCCATTGATGATCGCTTCACCCATCTTACCCGCGCCTATGATACCAATACTCTTTGCGATCATTCTCGTTTTTCCATGTCTGCGATATAAAAAAGGTGTTATGATCTATGGTTTCTCGAAGAGAAGGATGTACTCGTGCGGGTACGCCATTGATAATTTAGTCGAGGATCCTATTCGCACAAATCTACCACTCTTAGGATCGCGAAGAGTAGGGAGTGATTTGAAGGGTATCTCTCTCTTTACGAGTCGAATTTGCTGGAATCCTTCATCGCTTAGAATCTCGGAGAAAACTTCCGCATTCAGAATAGGAACTCCCCTTAGGGATGTATCGCCAATTACAACTGCAATTCTTCCTCCAGATCGCAGGAGTTCTCTCATCCGGAGGAAACATTCCTGCATGTCGAAGAAATAGGAATTTATGGACATACCAAGGCCGGGATTCTTAGCTACGAGCTGTTCAACAATATCGTTTGCCGTTCGGCTCCTAAGGTATGCACGTGCCAATTTCCTAGATATCGAACCGATGAAGTTCTCCCTAGGTGGTATTTTCCCGAAGAAATTCTTGAGGATCTTGAGGCTCAGGCCATGGATGTCCCGATACTCATAACTCACCATATAAGGGGGCGACGTCACGACGAGAGAGATCGATTCCTTTGGCGCATCGATGCATCTCGCATCGGCGACTTGAACATTCCTATATTCCTCGATTCTCAATGCTACACGTTGAGGAAGAGAGCCTATTAGCTCATTATTCCTCTCTTCCATCATAAGAAGATGTTTTCTGAAACGTCCCACTGGGTCAACGTGTCGATTTAGAAATTTATCTGGCTGTCTATAGGGCTTTACAGATTCATTACTCCAATAGCTACATCCTTTGAGAATATGGGAGAATGCACAGATGAAGAAAAGCAGAATATCTTGATCTTCCACTTCCTCAATGCGATTGAGAATATATGCTAGTTGTGGAGGAGTAGATTCCTCAAACCACCCTAAAACTTCTTCGGGCAGGGCACCATAAAAGCCGCTTCCTAGACATTTTGGCATTCGCTCGAGATCATGGAGAACCGAGGATATCTCCCCCCTGAGGGTGATTCTGTTCAAGGGTGTAGTTTTCGCTTTTGTAATGAGGCAAGCCAAAGGGTTAACATCGCTTCCACACGCCCGTCTCTCCTGCATTAACCCCTCAACGATGGCGGATCCTGATCCGAAGAATGGATCGCATATCCATTCCCCTTTCTGCGAGTTCTCCTGGACGAGCCTCCGAGCTAGCTGGGGGATGAACTTTGCTGGATAGCGATGGTAAGAATGTGTTAGGTAGTTCGTATCTTTCCGGGTCAGCCCCTCAAATGACCAAGAGGAGTCGGCCTTTATGGTTGAAAATGTCTTACGCTGCGAGTCTGACTGTGATTGCACTCATCTGTTACTCTTCCCCAAGCATTCCAAAGAAATTCACTTCGAGATCCCTTGTTGGTGAGGAGCGATATGCTGGGCCGAGATTTTACGGTCTGGGTGGAAAGTTGGAGATGCTTTAGTGAACTTTACTTCTTCATTCTCTACTGTCCCCTCTTACTTGGTACAACCCTTCCACCTTCATTCCTGAACTCGAGTGTAATCCCATTATCAAAATGAATGACAAGACTGTTAGGTGCTTCGACTACCTCCGTTATCCGAGCTAATTCTACCTCTTTCAAGATATCGTTCGAAGAATCATTATTCAGGTAAGCTTGTCACCTCGAGGCCGCTTTCGGCTGCTGCTATGAAGAGGAATCTGTTGTCTCCAAAAATGAACGTAATTTCGTTATCACTGACGTCCACCGTCATAACCGCCTGCCCCTTTACCCCATCGAACTTTGCCAATCTACCTAAATCTTCGACGCTAGAGGGATATTAGTCTTAAGGCTCGCTCGGTCAGAGGAAGGATTGCCTGGTAAATTGCTGAAATACTTCAATCATCCTACGGGACTCCAAGTTGGAGAATGATGTAATAGGACTACTAAGGGGTGCGTTCAGATTAGGAGCCTATGAGGCAAGAGTCTACCACGCTCTTCTTGAAGGGGCATTTGACCCAAAGATCATCGTTCAACGCGCCGGAATCCCACATCCTAGAATCTATGACACCATGAGAAGCCTTGAGGAAAAAGGGTTCGCTAGGAGGATTGGGAGTAGCTACCAGGCTGTCAAGCCTAAGATTGCTTTCGAGGGACGGATGTTACAATTCAAAAGAGAGTTTCAGGAGGAGATGGCATCGAAAGTTAAGACCAAGGACAAGCTTCTTTCATCTCTTACCATTAGAGCTAAGGATGACGAACATTTCAGAAATGAGAATGGAGACTTCCAAATATTACGTGGGATTAACAGTATTACAAATAAGTTTGCAGAGGTGCTTCAACAGTCTCACAATACCATCATCACATTGAAGAAGGCTTTCGAAGCGAAGGAGGTCTTCCTCAGCTATCTGGAACTGTCGAAGACTTTCGAGACAAAGAAGAAGAAGCGAATGAGAGTTCTAGCGCCACTTAATTCCATATCGAGGAAGGATATGACGAAGATCATTGAGCTTGGAATCGAAGTCAAGCAACGAAGCGATATTTTGCTGGACTTGATGGTTTCGGATACTTTTGACGTCTTGATTGGTGTCCCAGATCCAATGAGCGAAGAACCTTACCATTCGATCGCAATATGGTTGCGAAACCGCTCCTTTGCTAACTCCTTGTTCATCTCTCTCAATGATGTTTGGGAAAAGTCCTAGACGAGAGGGACTATTTGTGAGCAACAGCAATCACCGAGGCACCTAAGGTTCTGGTCTGAAAATCGACGAGCGGAAAGAGAGATTGCAACATACTTCTGAACGTAGCGTTGGTCGGATGTCGCAAGTATGTACGATAAAGCGCAGAGAAAAGGATCCCTCTTTTGCCCACTCTTATTATTGCTAGGAGGGGAACCGCGAAGCGCCAGTAGCTCTCGACACCTCTACGCAACAGTGAATTGTCGGGTTTTCCCAATTCAACTATAACCAACCTACCGCCCTCATTCTTTAGAACCCGACGAATTTCCTTGAGTGCCACATCTAAATCTCTCGCATCTCTTATCGAGTAACCACACATTACGGCGTCGAATGAGTTGTCGGAGAACGGGAGTTTCTCAAATATTCCAGAGACGAACGCGGAATTCTTACTCACTCTAATCTTTGCTGCCCGTAACATAATCATAATGGGATCAAAAAGGACAATCGAGTTTTCAGGAAACCTGCTCAGGACAAGTTCGCTCATGACCCCAGGCCCACATCCCGCGTCAAGGATTATGTTACCGTTGCTTATTCCATTTCTGATACCTAGCTGTCGATATGCGGTGTCCTGCCACAATGAAATAACTCGATTCACCTTATCGTAGACATCAGCAATCTGAGATAACACTCCCAGAATCCTCTCCCATTCATCCTTTAGGCCTCCATTCGAGTGCAAAAGTAAATAACCCTACCAAGGCCATACTATTCTAGAGAAAATGAAGCTTGTGGTGGGCGTGACGGGGGCAAGCGGAGTCGTCTACGGCTTAACCCTCCTAAAGACCCTTCGTGTGATGCGCATAGAATCTCATCTCATAGTAAGTAAAAGTGCAGAGCTCGTCATTAATGAAGAAATGAACGCCGGTTCCGGAGCATTCAAAGAATTGGCTACTCGCTGGTACGATGAAACCGATCTTGCGGCGCCACTATCTAGTGGGTCGTATAGAACCGATGGCATGGTCATTGCTCCCTGTAGTATGAAGACCGTAGCTGGCATTGCTAACGGTTATTCCGATAATCTAATTCTGCGAGCTGCTGACGTCACGATAAAGCAAGGAAGGAAACTTATCCTCGTCCCAAGAGAGAGTCCACTGAGCAGGATCCATCTCAGGAACCTCAGCACCCTTGCTGGAGATGGAGTAATCATTCTACCCGCGTCACCAGGATTTTATCACCACCCTAAAACAATAGATGACTTGGTGGGATTTGTTGTTGGAAAGATCCTCGATTTATTGAATATTGATCACAAACTATATGTTCGATGGAAAGACCTCTCCGAGATTGAGAACCGATAGGTTGCTAAGGCTTGCCGTTTGAGAGTCTGAGAGATTTTTTCGAGGCGCTGGAAAAGGCCGGAGAAGTCAGAAGAATAAAGACCAAAGTAAGTACTGACCTCGAGATAGCCGAAATTTTAAGGAGAGTCATGTACGCGAAAGGCCCCGCAATTCTTTTCGAGAACGTAGATGGTTCAGCAATGCCTGTGCTTGGAAACGCCTTTGGATCAATGCGGAGGATGGAAATTGCCCTTGAGACCCAGAATTTCGAATCGCTTGGGACTAGATTGACGGAGCTTCTAAATCGGGAGATTCCAACCAGCGTCCTGGCAAAATTGAGGTCGCTTCCGAAACTCGCGGAGATAACCGGCTACGCGCCAAGGGTAGTAAAGCAGGGCCCAGTCATGCAGATACTTGAGACTGAGGCACCCTCGCTGTCTTTTCTTCCTGCATTAAAAACGTGGCCTAAGGACGCTGGAAAATTCATCACATTTGGCTTAGTCCTCACTAAGAATCCTGAGTCAGGTTCAAGGAATCTAGGTGTCTACAGGATGCAGATCTACGATGAGAAGACCATGGCAATGCATTGGCAGATTCACAAAAGAGGAGCGCAACACTTCAAGATGATGGCAGAACAGGGAAAAAGATTAGAGGTCGCGGTTATCATCGGGGCAGACCCTGCATCCACTTATGTTGCGGTAGCTCCAGTCCCCGAGGGCCTGGACAAGTATCTGTTTGCGGGAATTATCAGGCGTAAGGGGCTAGAGTTGGTTCGATGTCAAACTGTGGACTTGGAGGTCCCCGCAAATTCGGAGATTGTTCTGGAAGGTTATGTTGACCCAAATGACATAAGGATGGAGGGGCCGTTTGGCGACCATACTGGCTATTATACGCCAGAAGAACCCTATCCGACTTTCCATCTAACTGGAGTTATGCGACGAACTGAACCTATCTATCTTACAACCGTTGTAGGAAAACCTACCCTGGAAGATGCCTACCTGGGGAAGGTTATAGAGAGGTCCTTCCTCCCACTCGTTAAGGTCTTTCAACCCGAGGTCGTCGACATGTCGATGCCCGCAGCCGGATGGTTCCAAGGGATTGCTATATTCTCAATAAAGAAAAGATATCCGGGGCAGGCAAAGAAGGTCATGCTGGGACTTTGGGGGTTAGGCCAGCTTTCTCTTACTAAGATCTTTGTCGTGGTAGATGAGGACATAAATATCCAAAATCATGATGAAGTTATCTGGGCCATAACGACGAGGGCTGATCCCAAACGAGACACATTAATCATCGACGGACTTCCAACCGATACTCTCGATCCTGCATCTCCACTTCTAAACCTAGGATCAAAGATGGGGATCGATGCGACGGTGAAAACTAAGGAAGAGGGGTTCGAAAGGGGATGGCAGGAGCTTGAAGTTCCTGATCCAATAATTAGTAAGAAGGTAGACGACAAGTGGCCTGAATTTGGATTAGGGGACTAAGATCGCCACCGCAGGAAAAAGATAGCTTAC
>JACZWF010000076.1 GCA_022572285.1 Nitrososphaerota archaeon
ATTGGGAGAAAGAAAACCAAGTTCAATTGAAGGGGGGTTTCACTTAATATCCGGTTAAGGACTCCGGATTTAAATATCCGGATACACGCAAATCCTCCTTACCGATGTTTAGCAAGAGGGAAGAGGAGTACCTCAAGGGAAGTCTTCTTCTGAGTAAGAACTATGATAAAACGATGAAGAGGAGAATAAACAAGAAGATTAGACTACTTCTGGAAACCACAGTACCACTAATTGCAGAGAATCCCAACACAACCCATTGGATACCAGAAATTAGGAAGGTACTAGATTCCGTACCTATGGGGACAGAATATCGTACCCCTTTGCCATCAAATATCAATGAAGTGAATGATTTTCACCCATTACCCAGAATTATTGAAAATAGTCATGATAATCCTCCACTAATTGGGGAGAAGAGCCTCGGGAGGGATTTGAACCCTCGACATCTTGCTTACAAGGCAACTGAGCGATAGTTCAGCGCTCTGACCGGTCTGAGCTACCGAGGCCTAGCGCAGACGCTGGCTCATCCTTTATTTGTACTTTCTTCTCCCTTAATGATATGATAGCTGCAGAAGAGCTGCTGAAGGGATTCAAGAACTCTCTTGTCACTGGGGCGACGGGATTTATTGGATCAAATTTGGTAGAAGTGCTTTCGGAGAAGGGTGTGATGGTCAGAGTTCTTTTCAGAAAGGGTAGCAACATAAAGCTCTTAGACGGATTGGCTGTTGAAGGGTATCCCGGAGATTTGCTTGACAACGAAGTTCTCGGTGAAGCGATAAGCGACTCGACGACTGTTTACAACATAGCAGCTGATACGAGAGAGCTTTTGCCGTATATGGATTATGAACGAGTTAACGTTAACGGGCTTAAGAATCTACTTGAAGTTTCGCGCACCAGGAAGGCCAAGAAAGTCATCCATCTTAGTTCGGCAGAGGTATACGGTACCAATCTCCCATCCCACCCCATAAAGGAAGATTACCCAACAAACCCAAAAAATCCCTTCCAGAAATCAAAGGAAGCGGGCGACAGGCTGGCACTTGAATATCACAAGGCTAATCCTGATCTGGATATTACGGTAGTGAGGTCACCAATCGCGATCGGTCCACGAGATAAAGCATTTTCTGAGGTTCTACTAGATATGATTCATGAAGGGCGAGTTACAATTCCTGGCAATGGACGCGATCAGATAAGTATCGTATATGTGAAGGATTTGGCTATCGCCTTACACTTAATCGCAAATTCGGGAGAAACCACTGGTAAGATTTTTCACGTAAAGAGCTTCGATACGACACCAATCGACCTAATTGAGGCCTTGGGAAAGGCAGCTAATTTGAAACCGAAGATTCGAACTGTGAGGTCTGCTGTGGTCAACCTCTCCAGAGCTATTTCGAAATACTCTAGAAAGATCAATTACAGGAAACCAACTTATCATGGGTTAAGAGTTGGTAACTTGGCAGGATCTAGAATCATTGATGACAGCAGGTTGAGGGCGCTAGGATATCGCCCGGCATATACGTTGGAGAAGGCAGCAGAGGAAGTTGTAGCATGGTACAAGAAAAGAAAAGGGGCTCCAACCTAGTTCTAGGCCTTTTCTTGGAGAGGTGGGATTGACAGCATTTACGATCAAGTCCAAACTCAAACCGAAAGGAGACCAGCCCAGTGCAATCGCGTCTCTGAGCGATGGTTTGACGCGCGGATTCAAGCATCAGACACTATTGGGGGCGACTGGGACCGGAAAGACTTTCACTCTTGCTCATGTGATTGCGAATGCAGATAGACCCACGCTAGTGATATCACCAAACAAGACCCTCGCGGCACAGTTAACTACCGAGTTCCGATCATTCTTTCCTGATAACTCTGTAGAATATTTTGTGTCATATTATGACTACTATACGCCGGAAGCGTATGTCCCAAAATATGACCTATACATAGAGAAAGATGTGGCGATAAACGAGCAGATTGACACTTTGAGGCATAAGGCAACGCAATCGCTATTGACCAGGAGGGATTCAATAGTGGTGGCGAGCGTCAGCTGTATTTTCGGTCTAGGTTCACCCCAGGAATACAGAGACTCAGCATTCATGCTCCGGCGCGGTCAAGAGATTGACAGAGATGAGATCATTGCAAAACTAATTGACCTGCGCTATCAGCGAACGGAAATCCTTCAGAGGGGCAAATTTAGAGCTCGTGGCGACATACTAGAGATATGCACCGTTGATGAGAGCCTAACACGAGTCGAGATGTATGGGGATGTCATAGAGAAGATCGTGGAGTTGGATCTCTCATCAGGATCTAAAAAATCTGAAAGTGGTGAAATATTGATATTCCCTGCTAAACACTTTGTGACTTCAAAAGAAAAAATCGAGACGGTTGCCGACTCAATCGAAAAGGAACTCGAACAGCGAGTGAAGCACCTGAAAAGGAAGAAAAAGTTTCTGGAGATGGCCAGGTTAGAAGAGAGGACTAGACTTGACCTGGAGATGATCAGGGAGACTGGATACTGCCCAGGAATCGAAAATTACACAAGATATTTTACCGAAAGAAAACACGGTGCTCCTCCAAATACGCTTCTCAATTTTTTCCCAGACGATTTCTTGACCATCATTGACGAATCGCATATTACTATTCCTCAACTTCGGGGAATGTACGAAGGAGACAGGTCCAGGAAGGAAAATTTGATCCAACACGGTTTTCGTCTGCCTTCGGCCTTTGACAATCGTCCATTGAGGTTCACCGAGTTTGAAAGGGAGGTAGGTCAGGTAATCTACTCGTCAGCGACCCCCGGTCAATACGAGCGAGAAAAGGGTAGCCGACTTGTTGAGCAGATCATCCGTCCAACCGGTCTAGTCGATCCTAAAGTCGTGATCAGACCATCAAGAGAGAGGATGAAAGACCTTATCCCGGAAATTAACAGGCGAAGCGGGAGGGGAGAAAGAGTTCTGATAACCGTCTTGACCAAAAAGATGGCCGAGAAACTGACGTCACGTCTTGCTGATGAGGGTATTAGGGTCAGGTATCTGCATTCCGACGTCCTGACTCTTGACAGGGTAGGACTATTAAAAGACCTGCGGGCAGGAAAGTATGATGTCTTGGTCGGGATAAACCTCCTTAGGGAGGGCCTTGACTTGCCCGAGGTAAGTCTGGTAGCAATTTTTGATGCGGACAAAGAGGGTTTCCTGAGGACCGAAACCTCCTTGATACAGACTATTGGTCGAACTTCTAGGAATGTCTCTGGAGAGGTGATAATGTATGCGGATTCCCTATCTAAAGCTATGACAAGGGCGATCGATGAAACGAACCGGAGGAGAGAGGTTCAGATCAAGTTTAATGTGGCGAATCACATTATACCTGAGACGGTGAGAAGCGAGATCAAGGCTCTGACAGACACGATCACTGGACCCAGGGTAACTCCAAAAACCTTCAACCCTCTCGATGAATCCGATGAACTGACGCGTGAACTAGAGGAAGCGATGCTAATTGCTGCCGACAATCTAGACTTCGAGCGAGCCGCAGAGATTAGGAATGAACTGGTAAAGTTAGGGCAACTTGATAGAAGATCACGATAGAGATAGCTGAGCTTGGAACATATCAAATATCTGTCGCTCCTAGATGCTTTACATGCAAGTTAGATAATACCATGCCGAGCAAAAGCATTCTGATAAGAGGAGCCAGACAACATAACCTGAAAAATATAACTGTAGAGATCCCTAGAGATGCACTTACAGTCATAACAGGCCTAAGCGGATCGGGCAAATCATCCCTAGCATTCGATACAATCTACGCAGAGGGACAACGCAGGTACATCGAATCGCTTTCGGCATACGCCCGACAGTTCCTAGATAGAATGGACAAACCAGATGTAGATTATATCGAGGGTTTATCTCCAGCTATTTCCATCGAACAGAAAGCGGCTTCGAAAAACCCACGTTCTACTGTTGCGACGGTGACAGAGATTCACGATTACTTCAGGTTGCTTTTTGCGAGGATTGGAAGACCACATTGCCCAAATTGTGGAAAAGAGATCTCTAAGCAAACAGTACAACAGATGGTAGACAAGATCCTACGTATGCCGGCTAATACGAAGTTTCTCATTCTGGCGCCGGTAGTCAGAAGTCAGAAGGGTGAACACAAACAGATCTTTGAAGACATAAAGAAAAAAGGAATGATACGAGCAAAAGTCGACAATCGGATTCTCGATCTCGACGATAATATATCACTTGACAAGAATAAGAGACATACTATCGAGATCGTGGTGGATAGACTCGTCCTGAAGCCTAACATTGCTAAGAGACTCGCTGATTCGCTTCAAACGTGCTTGAAGCTCTCCAAGGGCATAGTAGCTGTCGATATCCAGGAAGGTGAGGCTGAAGAACGATTCATTATGAGTGAATCGATGGCATGCACAGAATGCGGGATAAGTATCGAAGAACTAACTCCTAGGATGTTTTCATTCAACAGCCCCTTTGGAGCATGCAAAGATTGTTCAGGGTTGGGAACTAAGATGACGGTCGATATAGATCTCGTTATTCCGGACAAAACAAAGTCAATACGTGAAGGTGCCATTGTAGCATGGGGTTTTGCTGATAGTTGGTCCGTGTCCTATTTCGAATCTATGGCGAAACATTATGGATTCAGTCTAGATACGGCGATCAGTTCCATGGACTCAAAAATCCTTAAAATTATCCTATATGGCTCGGGAAATGAGCAGATCCTGTTCAAGTACTCCGGAAAGAACAAGAGGTGGTCTTACGAACAGCTCAGAGAGACTAGGGGCATCATGCGTTCCATAGAGAGGAGGTATAAGGAGACAGAGTCTGAGAAATCTAGGGAATGGTACGAGCAGTTCTTCAGGATTCAGGAGTGCCCAAGTTGCAGAGGCACCCGCTACAGGCCTGAAAGCCTTGCGGTCAAAGTAGGAGGGAGATCTATTGCAGAGCTCTCATCCCTGACAGTCGAGAAGGGAATGAACTGGTTTCAAGATCTTGAACTTACAGAAAAAGAGGAAATGATAGCCAAACAGATCCTGAAGGAAGTAAGACAAAGGCTCGCGTTCATGTCTGACGTTGGACTGGAATATCTGAACCTAGACAGACCAACGTCAACACTCTCTGGCGGGGAGGCTCAACGAATTCATCTTGCATCACAAATCGGTTCAAGTCTAGTCGGAGTACTCTATGTCCTTGATGAGCCAAGCATCGGACTCCATCAGCGAGATAATGGACGATTAATCTCTACTCTCAAGCGCCTTCGCGATTCTGGAAATACTGTACTAGTTGTCGAACATGACGAGGGGATAATTCTTTCTTCAGATCATATCGTGGACCTCGGGCCGGGTGCGGGTACTTACGGTGGTAGAGTGGTCGCTTCGGGATCCCCCGGAGAAATTAAGAGAAGTCCGAATTCAATTACAGGAAAGTATCTCTCTCACCGGCTAGAAATACCTATTCCTAAAGTGCGGAGAAAAGGAAGCGGGAACTTCATCACAATACGAGGTGCACGGGCGAATAACTTAAAGAATATCGACGTAAAGATTCCGCTTGAAGTTTTCACATGTATAACAGGTGTATCTGGCTCGGGGAAGAGCTCGCTAATTGACGATATTCTACATCAGGAACTGAAACGACAATTGTACCATTCCAAAGCAAGGCCAGGAGATCATGACGAGATCACGGGAATAGGCTACATAGACAAGGCAATAATAATCGATCAATCGCCAATTGGACGCACTCCAAGGTCAAATCCCGCAACTTATACCGGAGTATTCACAGAAATCAGGAACCTCTTCGCCCAATTGCCTGAGGCAGGTGCCCGGGGATACCGGCCAGGCCGGTTCAGCTTTAACGTCAAAGGAGGGAGGTGCGAAGCCTGCGATGGCGACGGAATAATTCGGTTGGAGATGCACTTCCTTCCAGACGTTTATGTTCCATGTGATGTCTGCAAAGGGAGACGGTACAATCGAGAAACCTTGGAAATCAAGTTCAAAGGGAAAAGCATTGCGGACGTTCTTGAAATGGACCTAGCTGAAGCATTAATCTTCTTTGAGAATTTTCCCAAAATCAAGAGCAAGATGGTCAGATTGAATGAGGTCGGATTGGGATATATGGCGGTCGGCCAGCCAGCTACCACGCTGTCTGGTGGAGAGGCACAGAGAGTGAAACTCTCGACCGAGCTTGGCAAGAGAGCAACGGGACGAACCCTATACCTTCTTGATGAACCCACGACTGGACTGCATTTCGATGATGTAAGACGGTTATTAGAAGTCTTGAATACCCTTGTCGATGCTGGAAATTCGCTGGTAATCGTAGAACATAACCTGGACGTCATCAAGACAGCTGACCATATTATAGATCTTGGTCCCGAGGGTGGGGATAAGGGAGGAAATATTGTTGCCGAGGGAACGCCGGAGCATGTCGCTTTAAATCCGAATTCCTACACCGGGAAGTTCCTAGCAAAAACCCTCCACACATTAGGAACTATACCGGCGAGAAGCCCAGATCTAGGACGGGGTTTAGGAAGAGGTAGGATTGGAATTGAGTCAACAGTCAAATGACCAGATTAAAATGCACCTACTCACAAAGGGGTACATTGACGATTTCAGAGTATTGACCAAAGATGGTATTCCATATACGTTCCAGTACTACAGTCCCCAGCGACAGATTTCCGTTGAGGTCTATCCTAAAAAGAATGAAAATGAGATTAGGATATCCCTCGAGTATGATCAACTGTATTTCTTGGTGGAGTATCATATCAAGCTGATTCATCGAGAATTCCCCAATGTCAACATCGAGAGAGCATACGCAATAGGAGACTTTCTTCCGAGGGGCGTCGAGTATGCAAGGGTCCACGGGGGAATGGAAACAATCACCCTCGGTGAAGCACTCGGACGAATTACGATGTTCGACTAGCCCTCAACAGCGACGCATATGCATTGTGATCCATTAGCATCTTTGACTCATCTGCCACGTTTGAGGGGGCGAGTCTGAGTAACCATCCCTCGCCGTAGGGGGCGGTGTTTATGAGTTCTGGTGTCTTTTCAAGTTTGTCATTTAATTCGACTATCACGCCTGAGATGGGGGCAAAGATTTCCGAAATTGCTTTAACAGATTCCACTGTTCCTACCGGCTGCATTCGACCTACTCTGGTACCTTTCTCAGCAATATCGACGTAGACGATTTCGTTGAGAAGCTTCGCCCCATAATCAGATATCCCTATTACGATATCCTGTTTTCCTTTTTCAATTCTTGCCCGGTACGCATTCATCGCCTATTCCCTGCTGCGGTCGCTGCGGGCGAAGAAGATCATCACCAAAGATGACGAGCAGGCGGTGCTCCAATCCATCCAAACGATTGCGAC
>JACZWF010000077.1 GCA_022572285.1 Nitrososphaerota archaeon
AGTTATGTTGACATTAGGGCAGAGAGTGCAATGTCCCATCAGATGCTCACCATGGTCAATTTTCTTAATGATCGACCATCTGATCCCAACCTCAAGCCTCGTTTTGGCGTTGTCAAACTCTTCCTCCAGCTTCACCAGCTCTCTAAACCGCCTTTCTCTGCTCTCCTTCTCCACGAAGGATTCAATCTTCCTGAAAAGTCTCTTCCCCCTTCCGATAATCAAGGCTCCCTGCATTATTCTCTCCTCACTCTCAAGATGCAAAGTGGGCTCGGGATGTCTTCTCAGTCTACACATCGCAAGGGTGTATATTGCATCAGGAACATTATCTCCGACATATACACGGTTGGGTGGTTCTGTAGTCACGTCTAGCAGTTTCACCAACACCGGTTTTGAAGCATGCACCACAAGCTTCCCGAAGCTCTCTCTCAATCTCTTCAAAACCTCCTCTCTGACCTGCTGCCATCTGTCACTGAACTTCGGTTCAATCTTCTCTGCTGCCGTGAGCATACTGTCAATATCCGGGCTAGCCTTCAGGTGATTCCTTGCGCTACCTATGAGCTCGGGGTTCACGTATGACGTTGTATCTACGTTCAGATACCCTGGGTAGCGCGCGCGCAGTCCCCGCGGTTCAGCACCCGATCAAATTCTGCTATCTGAATATCTGGGCAGAGATCACAGTTTCCTATGAGAGGCTCCCCACTCTCGATCTTGGAGATTAACTTCACGATTTCGCTCTTCAGATCAACCTTCACATCATAAGATTGCATTTCCAGTTTGACCAACTCCTCAACTTCTGAGCTCTTGGTTTCACTCTGAATGAAGTCGTCAAGCCTTTGAAAAAGCCTCCTGCCTCTCCCCATAACCGATGGGCCAAGTTTGATCAGACCATGCTTCTTAACATCCAAAGATGGCACTGGATGACCTTTAATCTTGGATCTGACTATATCACGTATTCCATTTGGGACATTATTTGTCAGCCAGCTCCTATACGTAATGGAATTAAATTGATCTAACACTCTCACCCGTGAGAATCTCTTCTTCAATCTGTCCAAGACCCCAGCCCTGAATTCACTCGACTTCTCCTCACACTTCTCTCCGACACTCTCTGATGTGCTAAGTAAACTGTCGATACGGGCGTAAGCCTTCATGTGATCTCTTGCACCAGATAGAACTGGGAGGTCCAGAAGCGTGCGCGCGCAATCGGATCTAGCCGATCCAAACCTAGTCTAGTTCGGCTATTTACCCCGCCTGAGGAAGTCCTTCGGCCCTGATGGCTTCCAGAAGATACTTTGGGAACAGGGATTTGTGTGCTCTCACAAACCGAGTAAAATTCGAATCGAGAACATATGTGACGGCGTGATCTGTTTCATTTCTAACACTTCTTCCGTACGTTTGTACTAAGCGCTGCGCAGTCTGCAGCTCATACCATGCCTGATCCTTCTCCATCAGGATCCTTGTTCTTCTTTCAGATAGATCTGGAAAGGGTACCTTCACGATGATCTGGAACCTCGAGAGATCGTCCTTTAGGTCAACACCCTCATAGAGGCTTGGCGAGATTAGCACTGAATCCTTATTCGACCCATGAATTTGCAACAAGATCGACCTGTCGAAGGTTCCTTCAGTTGTCACAATCCGTTTTCTATTTTTCTCTGAAATATTTCTCTGAATGTGCCTTGCCTGAAAGTACGATGTTGTATGAATTACTCCTCGCTCCCCTTCGTGAATATTCATTATCTTATTGACAGCCAATACAATATCGTGTAAGGAGGCATCGAGATTAGCCTTGCTGAGGTACGCCGTGTTAAGACAGTATATTGGTCTACTCTTAACTGGAAAGGCTGAATCCTCCACTCTGATGAAAGCTGTTTCTTCCTCATGAATTCCAAGTGAATCGCAAAACCTCTCGATTGAGAAGATGGTAGCTGACATCATGATGATTCGATCTGCTGATTTGTAGAGTTCTGACGTGTGATTCTTAACACTAAGAGGCTGAAAGACGACTTCTTCCACTGAACCTTGGCCTTCTAACTTTACGGTGTTCACGATCCAGTTTGCTTCATCGTCCCTGAGACTGCTGATAAATCTCTCAAGATCTTCAAATCTGCTTTTGCATACAGCCACTCTGTCTTGAACTTCGTCTGCTTCTTGATGAAGCTCGAGATACGATTTCAGCATTTGCGAGATCTTTTCAAGTTCATCCAGCCAGGCAGATGGGTCTTCCGCTCCAATGTAGGGGATAATGAAATCTTCTTCTGGCCACAATTCATCGTGATAGGCTTCTAGATCGTTCTTCTTCAGGTGAAAGGCAGCAAACGCTACGAGCTGTCTTTCAAGTTCGTGTGCTTCGTCACATACCAGTAACTTTCTCTTGGGAACATCGTTTGGATATTTGAGCTCACTCAGAAGCAGTGGATAATTGTAGACGGTAACTGGAGCATCGAAGCCATACCACTTTTGTTTGTAGTAGGTGCATAGGTTCCCACCCTTAAGTTTCTCACAGCTCGAGCTTTCGGTGCATAGCCCTCTTTCGTGCGTTCTGTGCTCATCATATGTTATGTAGTGAGGACACTCCTTGAGAGACCAATCAACCTGGCACCTGCCCTTATTGCAAGGGAGAAGCCTTTTCGTTGAGGTAGGAACATAGCACTGGAAGTTGCCCTTGCCTTTTATTACAGGGTAACCGAAGTCACTGGCGTACTGATCTTGCAACTGCTTGGTTGCTACGACTATATGAGCTGAGCCGAGAAAGCTAGAAAGGGTTGCCGCTATAGCCGATTTCCCAGAACCTACTGGTGCCTCGATGATGATGAATCTTTTTGAACCTAAATCAGTTTCAATGCTCTTAAGAATCTCTGCTTGAGATCCTCGCATCTCTCGGTATGGGAAACAATCTTGGATTGAGCTGACCTTCTGGGTCTCCGGAACACCTTCCCTATTTCCGCATCGAACACAATAGAAGCCTGAAGATCCCGTAGGCTTCATGCGGTTATTGCACTTAGAACAGAATTTCAGATCGGAAACCTCTACTCCAAGTCGTGACAGCTGAGCATAAAATGATGTTGTTGATCATGTTAGATTGCAGATGGATAGCGCGCGCGCGCGAGGAGCAGCAGGGACCTCCATTCCAGCTACCAACCTAGCCTTGTTCTTCCCTATCATCTTCTGGGTCTCTTCTTGGGGACCCCGTCATTCGGAGCATTGGAGGGCCATATTGCTGGAGAGCTTACGCGAGTCGATAAAGGTTGTGTTCCAATTTATTACCGACCCGTCCCTTCCCATTACGGGAGAAGAGATCCGATAAACCTCCTTGCAAGGCTCCTCCAAAAGAGGCAAGAAACACTTTTGAAAATGTATTTGTAGCTCGCCATTGAGAATGAGGCAACTCTAGGAGAAATTGACTATACAGTGGTTAAGATTCTTACAGCTAGGGGATTGGGGACCACTAGAGTTCGAGTCTGGAATTGGTCAAATTCAATTCAGTTATCGAAGATGCAAGTCGAGGAGCTCCCAAGGAAACTCGGTGGTGATCTTTGAATAAGAGTTTCACCACACTTGGGTTGGCCCTTATCTCTCTTGGATACCTTCTCTTCTGGTATCTCTTGCTGAATGAACTGCCAATATCAAGCTCAGAAACATTAGTCCTTGTCTGGGGCGTTACTGGATCTATAGGCCTGCTTCTAACACTTGCAGGGATATCTACCGCAAGAACCTATCAGCCAAGGATCCCGCCGAGAATTTGTATCCACTGTGGGAGAGCCATAAGTTTCAATGTCAAAGAGTGTCCTTACTGCCGAGAGTCACTCAAACCGATCTTACCGAGGCCTTCAGAAGAGAAAACGAGGGAGAATGAACCGATTGCACGCCGACTTGGTAAACTCGTAAACAAGCTCTCAAGCTCACGCTGACTGGGAAGCTGATCAGCTAAGCGCGCGCGCTTCGGTAGTGCCTAGTGTAGTAGTAACCCAAACACAGATCTTCATTTTATCTCGAGCTTGAAAGCTCGACTGGCATGTAGACGCATAACTCATAACTAGTATGGACTCATGGTGATTCTCAGCCTCTCCTGAGGCTGAACAGATCTTAAACCGGCTTAACATTCCGATCGCGATAGATAACCAAAAGGCATCCACGCTTATTCAAGAATCTCTCCTAGCTCTCTAGCCTTTTGGATCTAGGGCGTATGTAGAAATAAATAATCTGTCTATCCGATTACCCTCCGATAACTTTGAGCATGATAACGCGGTCGATCCGATCATGATTACTTATGTCATCTACAACTTGAGGAAGATCAGATCCTCTATGAGGAGCCTCGACCTATCTTCTTTTAATGGTAGCAGATCAGTGAGTGCGAATCAGGCGCCTGATCGCTCGCCCTAGGTTAGGCAGCGGAGGAGGGTAGATTCATGGATTTATCATGGGGTGATTCCACGACTAGACAATTCATTACTAACGTTGGCCTGATTACTAGCGATGGCGTTTATGGACCAAACGTCATGTCTGCGGAATGGACGTATCTCATAGCTTACAAACCAGCTACGCTGGCAATCAGTATCGGAAAGGATACGGCGACTTTTTCTAATATTAAGGAGAACAAGGAATTTGGAGTAAGCCTATGCTCCTCTGAACAATCGGTAATGGCAAGTGTAAGCGGTGCCTATACAGGGAAGGATGTCGATAAGATCGCGGCTCTTGGGGAGCTTGGATTTACCTTCTACAAGGCGAAAAACATCGGAGTTCCGATGGTAAGACTTGCGGCCGCAAACATTGAATGTGAATTGTCACAACAAATAATCTTCGGCGAAAATGCTGTAATGATAGGAGGAATTGTTGAGAGTTCTGTTTCAGGAAAGGATCCTCTCGCATATCATAGAGGAGCTTACTGGACAATGAACCAGAGGCTGGAGAGATCATCTGAAGAAGATCGGAAGAAAGTGAGAGAGATTGTGGAATCGCATCGAAAAGAGAATAATTGATACCTGCAGATTTAAGTTGTCGTGGTACGACAAAGAAAACGATGGAGATCCAAGTTCAGTATTGCAAAGGCTGTGACGACTTTAACCTATATTTGAATGGCAAGAAGGTAGAAACGACCTATAAGCGAAGGCAGGTGAAAAGTGGCACCCATGAAGCTATAGCAGTGCTTTGGGAAGGAATTACGCTTGATAAAGTCGACGCTCAGAAGACGAAGTCATCGATAGGTCCAACCGTTGATGATGAGGGAAACCTTTCTTTCTGACCAGAATCTACGGAATTCATGTCTCAACAGGAAGGTCTAGTTTGCTTCCCCATTCAGAGAAGGAACGATCGTAAATCTTGACTTTTGGGAAGCCTGCAAGGCGAAGAGCCAGAAACGTATGCGATGCTCTTTCACCCACCTGGCAATAACAGATCATCTCCTTATCATTAGTTAATCCCCGGCCTTTGAAGAGAGATTCTAGATCAGCAGTTTCCCTGAATATCTTACCGTCAGATCCCACACCACTGTCCCAGGGAATATTGAGACTTCCTGGAATCCGACCAGATCTCTGCCCGGATGGGATTAATCCATTGAACTCTTCCACACTTCTTGTGTCTATTAGCATTGTATCGGGGTTCTCAAGTCTAGATGCAACGTATTCGGATGTTGCCCGGAAGTCATCAGGACGGGAACCGGATCTAAATTCAGTCCTCTTCGGGGTGGGGACTTCTCTTGACAACGAGAGACCTAAACTTCTCCAAGCACTTAATGATATGTTGAGCATGGAAACGTTGACCCCGTAGAGCTCTAGGGTCCAGAAGAGCCTAGCTGCCGATGCACCACCCTTGTCCCCATATACGACGACCCTTGAATTATTTGATACACCCTTATCTGAGAGCAGGCTCTCGATCTGCGATTGAGACGTGACGTCAAGATATGGTCTTCCAGGAGAGAAGTCCACTATCCGTTCGTAGGGGATCAGTTGGGCCTTAGGTAGGTGACCCATACTATACTCCATTGGACTTCTCATATCAAGAATACTCAGATCGGGATCATCGATATTTTTCGAAAGTGTTTCATAATCAATAAGAATTTGATCTTGACCTCCTTCTTTACCCATCATTTTCTTCTCCTAACATAAAACTTGAAGACCTCATCTTCTTCCTTCATAGTCACAATCTCGTGCCCTGACCGCCTGGTCCAAGCTGGGATATCTTCGCGAGTGGTGGGATCAGTGGCAAGTATTTCGAGTATTCCGCCTACCTCTACTCGCGTAATGCTCTGTCTCGCCTTTATAACGGGAAGAGGACATAATACACCTTTTACATCTAAAGTCTTTGAGATATCCATAAAGTCTCACTGCAGTAGAGTAAATAGACCTCCAATCAATCATCAAATGGTTTGAATTCGATGAAGAAATACTTTACTTAGAGTAAGAAATCCAGCTCTCTCAGTCCTTATTTACGAGTGTTTAGAATAGAGATTAACGATGGAAACCACCGAAGAATTTTGGGAACGAGTCTCCAGTTATCGCGAGATGGGAATGGATCCGTTACGTTGGGTTGCAGGTTGCGCGGTCAAGGTCGACCTCACCACCGTGGTCTATCCCGCATTACGAAGACTGAGACCATTACTTCGTGAGCTAGGGGTTATCATCGGGGAGAGGGAGGATGCAGACATCTTTCCAGCGGGACGCGAAGAACCAACTATTAGCAGGAGGATCTACAATCTAAGGGATCCCAAGATTGATCATGAGGATTTGAAAAGAATCAGTCCCAAGAGAGCGATATCGTTGGTTCAAGTCCACCAAAGAGGAGCTGAGACCGATAAGATCTTTGGAGACATTCTTCTGTCATTATACAACTCCATATCACTTGCCGAGCAGAAATTTATAGTAGGCAAGGGACATTCGATCATTACGGGATACGAAGACGCTGAATTTGCCCTGTTTGATTTCATCTCTGGATCTGAGGCGGCCAAAGGGGAAGGATTCACACTTGCGAACAATGATACGATCCAGGTCATTGATCCGACAGCAGATCCTGGCTCAAAAGAGCAGACCGACGTGGCGGTATCGAATTCACTTAATGATCTAATAGCCTTGGGATGCTATGAGGGCCTCCGACTGCTGCCCGTCATAGACGCGCCGAACGAAGAACTGGAGAAGCGTATATTCGGTAACATGGAAGAGTATGCAAGAAAGTACGGAATCCGACTCCTCGATGCCGATTCTCCTGGTCGTAGGAGTGCCAGGAGTGCCAATCGTACACGCCTGTGGCCTCCCGGTCAGCGTGGTTCAGGATTTTGCTCACAACCAGCCGAGGAAGGCCCATGGCGTGCATCTGAGAAGCGCCTGAGCGCCTGAGATCGTG
>JACZWF010000078.1 GCA_022572285.1 Nitrososphaerota archaeon
TAGTAAGCTTGGCTTCTTCTGGACCGAGTGGAGATCCGTGAGCTTGTTCAGTATCCTGCTTGTTCGGGCTACCATAACCTATGTGAGTCCTTGCTATGATGAGTGATGGTTTTTCGCTCTGACCGTGTGCCTTTCTGATTGCATTATCAAACGCGGGAATATCATTACCCTCAATTCTTTGAACAAACCATCCATACGCTTCAAATCGCATTCCAACATCTTCAGATATTGCCAAGGAAGTAGAACCGTCAATGGTTATCCTATTGTCCAAATACACGTAGATTAGGCTGCTGAGTTTCTGATGTCCCGCTATGGAGGCAGCCTCTGAGGAGATACCTTCCATTATATCTCCGTCGCTACAGAATGTATAGATCTTGTGATTGATGATCTCGTGGCCGGGTCGGTTGAACCTTATCGCCTGATACCGTTGAGCAATCGCTATTCCCACGCCATTCCCAAATCCTTGTCCAAGCGGTCCTGTTGTTGTTTCAACCCCGGGCACTTCACGATATTCCGGGTGGCCTGGGGTTCTACTTCCCCACTGTCTAAAGTTCTTAATTTCATCCAATGACAAATCGTAACCGGTTAGGTGAAGGAGTGAGTAAAGTAGCATTGATCCATGTCCTGCAGAAAGAACGAACCTGTCACGATTAGGCCATTTCGGGTTCCTGGGGTTGTGCTTCATAATTCGGGTGAATAGGATATACCCCATGCTAGCAGCCTCCATTGGCAACCCCGGGTGACCTGACTTGGCCTTCTCTACGCTGTCAACAGCAAGGAACCTTATGGTATTAATGCAGAGTTGATCTAGTTCAACCTGGTCCAGATCCTTTCATCCCCCGCTGTTTTCGAGTTCATATTTGAGCATGCCGAGCGACCTCAGCCGTATGGGAAGTTTATAATGATTTTCGAACTCATGAGATTTAGCAACGCTAATGGACTTTCCCCGGACTTTAAGGATTTATATGCATAGCGACCCAATGTCCAAAAGGGAATTAGTGAAATGAAGTTCTTCTTAGATACAGCAAATATTGACCAGATCAAGGACGCGAAGGATATTGGAGTCTTGGATGGAGTGACTACCAATCCAACACTCATAGCCATGGAGAGAGAAAGCCCTGAGGAATTATATTCTACGATATCCAGTCTTGTCCAAGGACCAGTAAGCATAGAGACCGTATCTAACGTAACTGATGAGATTGTGAAACAAGGCCAGTCCTTTATGAAATATGGGAAGAATGTGTATGTTAAGGTGGCAAACACAAAACCAGGCCTGAAAGCCGTGAAGATCCTCGAAGATTCTGGAATTCACTGCAATGTCACATTGACTTTTTCCTCGTCTCAAGCCTTCCTAGCTGCCAAAGCGGGGGCAACTGTGGTTAGTCCGTTCATCGGTAGGTTGGACGACATTAGTCAAGATGGGATGGCCCTCATAGCTGAAATCCTTGCTATGTACAAGCCATATGGGTACAAGACTTCAGTTTTAGTTTCGAGTATAAGGCATCCAATTCACATCGTGCAAGCGGCGAAGCTAGGAGCTCCAATTGCGACAATGCCCTATAAGGTCCTCGAGATGATGTTTAAGCATCCACTAACGGATATAGGATTCGCCCGTTTCATGAAAGATTGGGACTCCGTAAAGGATAAGATCGAGCAAAAGAGCATAGCCCGCTGACATCGAGTTCGGATTACTTCGGTGCAACCTCCTTTTTGCAGTGACCTAATAGTCCGAATGACCAGCGTCCTCGTTACAGGAACCGGAGGAATGGGCGCCCACGTTGTGGCGCGACTACTCAGGAGTGGGGTAGATTGTAGCTTCTATGGAACCGGACGGCAAGCTGCAGCCCTTGGAGAATTCGTCGACCCTGCAAAAGTTCCAATATACAAAGGTGACATTTTAGATATAGATACGTTAAAATCAGCAGTTAGGAAGAGCGCTGCCGAAAGAATAATTCACACAGCTGGGCCCAGAGCGACACAAACTCGGACAAATCCGACCGAAGGAATGCGAATTCATCTAGTCGGTACTGGTAATGTAATGGAAGTGGCTCGTAGAGAGGATATAGAAAGAGTCGTTTATACAAGCTCAAGTTCAGTCTACCTAGCCACAAAGAAAGGGCAGTCTCCCAGCAGGCCCATATTAGAGGATGACCCTGTTGTACCTATGAACCATGAAGATGTCTATGCGACCACTAAGGTTGCCTGTGAATATATTGGCTACAATTACGCCAAAGCGCATGACATGAGTTTCATTGCATTAAGGATGTCTCATGTCTACGGACCTTGGAGTGGAGACATGGGAAGAGGTGTAGCCATCAGCTCTATGATAAGAAGCTCTCTAGTTGGAGAACCCCTCGAGCTTGAAGAGCAAGTCGCTGAATGGACACATTACTACGATCTAGCGGAGGAACATTATCTCGCATGTTTTTCAGGCAATGTAAAGGTCGGGACCTTTAACGCCGGTTCTGGCGTAATCAGCTCACTCAGAGAAATCCGAGAGGTCCTTGCTCAGTACGCAGATACCAAGAAGATATCTATTAGCAATAAACTCCTGACAAGGAGGAGCGTCCCATCCGACCTCACTCGGGCAAAAGATCAGCTCAACTATACCCCTCAGTACCCTATCGAAAGGGCGGTGAAAGAATTCGTGGACTGGTGGAAGACTAAGCTCGCTCCCGATAGGCAGCAACCTATGAGAAAGTAGCGACACCACGCCCAAAAGATAAATATGCCTCTCAGAGCTTAATCGAAATATGCCCGAAGTCGAAAAAACATGGACTGCCCCGAGTGTCCAACATAGCAGGGCAGACATTTTTTCTACCACTCCTGATAAAATTGATCCAGACAAGAACGTATTGGCAACGTTCTTTATTACGTGTGATCCGCGTATGACGATCGACCATGCTGGAGTGATTATCGCCGCCGAACAGTCAGTAGGCACTTTTACTGATGTATCTACCGCAACTGACCTTTCTACGAAAACTGCAGCTAAGCTATACTCTTGGAAATACGAGGATCCTAGCGGGACATTGAAGCACTCCGGATGGGTCAAGGTCGCTTTTCCAACATACCTCCTCGATCTGGATAACAGGGGGATTCCGGATCTCTTCACCTTTGTCACTGGTAACTGGATGGGATTCACTCCCATTCCAAACTGTAAGTGGGTAGATCTTCAACTCCCAAAAGATGTATTGAAGTTGTTTAAAGGTCCGAAATTCGGAACCGAAGGGCTTCGGGAGATTGTCGGAACCACTGCGACCAGAAGGCCACATATTGGAATTACCATAAAGCCGAAAATGGGAGTAACGGATGAGGGCGCTGCCAAACAATTCTACGATGCCGCGCTTGGTGGCGGTGATACCTTCAAAGATGACGAAACCTATCACAATCAGTGGTGTTCACCTTTGATGGACCGTATTTCCAAGGTCTATGAAGCCCTGGACAAAGCAAGATCCGAAGGAGCACATCCAGAAGGCGACATGATCTATGTTCCGCAGGTGACTGTAGATTCTGAGAAAAGTCTAGAAGTCGCTGATCGGATGATCGCTCATGGAGCTCGTGGTCTAATGTTAAACTTCCTGTGCACATGGTATCCTGCACTACGTGCCCTCGCCGAAGATCCTAGTATAAATGTGCCAATCCACCTACATCGAGCATCTCACTCTGCGCTCACAAGGCATCCGCGGCACGGTATATCTCTCTCAGTGATCGACTACATAGCTCGACTAGCCGGAGGGGATCTAGTGCATGTTGGTACTTCAAGAGGGAAGCTTGGTGACCAGTCGAAATTCGTGGAGATACCTGAGATTATGAAAACAATTCAGGATCCTCTGGCCCATATCAAGCCCTTGATTGGAGTAGCTTCTGGTGGGCTTACTCCTCAAAACTATCATTACTCGATCGACCTCATGGGTAACGACATTCAGCTACAAAACGGAGGGGGAGTCCATGGACATCCGTGGGGAACAAAGAGTGGTGCTATGGCTGCAAGACAGGCAGTAGATGCGTATATGAAGAAGATTCCTGTGGAAGAATACGCGAAAGATCATCCTGAACTGTTAGCGGCAATTCAGCTATGGGGACAGAAATACGCTCTTGCGTCCGAAGAGACGGTTGTACCAGAGTTGGGGACGAAAGAGAAAGACCCGCGCAAGATGTCTCCCACGCAATGATTATCTGTTTTTCCTTGTAAGTAACTGGAAATAGATGAGTCTCTCAGCAGACAAGAAGAATTCGGTGCTGGGGATTGACCTCGGCACAACCAATTCTGCTGCCGCAATCTTTCAGCATCCAGCTCCGATAACTATCCCGAGTGCTGAAGGTCAATCTGAAGAGGGGAAGATGTTCCCGTCTGTTGTTGCTTTTGCACCGGACGGCACACTGCTGGTTGGTCAATTAGCGAAGAGACAACTCGCTCTCAATCCAAAGGGCACCATCTTCGAAATCAAGAGGAAGATGGGTACCGATTACAAGATTGAAATCCAGGGCAAGACCTATACTCCTGAGCAGATTTCTGGGTTTATACTACAGAAGATCAAGAATGATGCAAACCTGTTCCTTGGGTCACAAATCAATGAGGCGGTAATCACTGTCCCAGCATACTTTAACGATAACCAAAGGCAAGCCACAATCGACGCAGGTGAGATCGCGGGTCTAACTGTTCTCAGAATAATTAATGAGCCCACAGCTGCATGCCTCGCTTACGGTTTAGACAGGATAAAATCAGACGACGTTCTTAAGGCAATGGTCTTCAGCTTTGGAGGAGGTACCCATGATGTGACGATAATGGATATCAAAGGGGATACTTTCAGGGTTCTTGCAACTAGTGGTGATACCCAGACTGGGGGCACTGACATAGATAATGCAATTGTTGAAAGGCTTTCAGCTCATTTTGAAGAGAAGACTGGTGTCAATATTCGTTCAGATCAAGCTGCATATGTGAGACTGAAGGAAGCTGCTGAAGAGGCAAAAATCAAACTAAGCTCCCACATTGCTACGAATATCGATTTACCCTTTCTTGTGGACATTGCCGGCCCCAAACACCTAAAGTATACGTTGACGCAATCTGAGCTAGAGAAGTTGGCTTTGCCAATTGTCTCTCGAGTCGAATCGACTATAAAGACGGTACTATATGATTCCAGAATCGGCCCTGATGAAATAGATAGGCTGATTCTAATCGGCGGCCAAACTAGGATGCCACTACTGCGCCACGTGGTTGAACATTTTATGGGAAGGGTTGCAGAGGTAGGTGTAGATCCAATGGAATGTGTTGCCCTGGGAGCAGCAATCCAGGGTGCAATATTGACAGGCCAATTAGACTATCATCTGCTCGACGTTACCCCCTTGTCCCTAGGAGTTGAGAATGCCGGAGAAATGATGACTAGAATTATCGAAAGAAACACGCCCATTCCTACCTCCCGAACACAGATCTTCACGACCGCAAAGGATGATCAAATAGAGGTAACTGTCCACATATTGCAAGGAGAAAGGGCTATGGCTTCAGACAATATCTCTATTGGAATTTTTGATCTCGAAGGTATCCCACCACGACGGAGAGGAATTCCACAGATTGAGGTTACTTTTGAAGTTGATGCCAATGGAATCTTGCACGTGTCTGCGAAAGAGAAGATCAGCGGTGTCAAGCAGACTGTTACAATAACCGGAAGAACAAGACTCGCCGAAGAAGAGAAGAGGAGAATGGTTGAGGATGCGGAGCTTTTTGCTGGTATTGATCATGCTCGAAAGGAGAAAGCTAAGATATTGAAGACTGCGAACTTGGTTCTCTATAGAGCAGAGAGACTGAAAAAGGAGCCGATTCTCCCCTCCGAGGCCAAGGTCGAAATAGATAAGGTGATTCTAGAACTTGACCTCGTACTAAGAGATATAGATTCTAGCGGGAGCTTCGACGATGTGAGGACTAAAATCATTGAGCTGACTGACCTGCTTGAACAGACGACGGAGCTTTATCAGATTGTGGAGGGTCTATAGGTATGCTTGCATTTTCGGTGTCTTTACCCCGTCACGACCTTCTTGATATCTTCCATGAGATCCTTTAGTTTCCTAATCTCGAAAGAAAGAAACTCTAGATCCTTACTAGTATAGTAAGTTGTGTTGTTCCTGATGTGTGCCGCTCTTGCTGCGTATCGGTCGTAAATGTTCAACTTTGCAATCTCTGTGTTCTTCTCTTCAATTTCTCTTAATGCAAGTTTTCTATCATAATGTCCCTTGGGAATTTTAGAAAGCTGATGATGAATCAGGACGTCTACTACTTGGTATAGTGCAATCCATGCTTTTTCGGATGCCTCTCTGAACGGTATTACGCCGCCTGGTCCACCCCTTGCATAAGTGTATACCCTATCCTCGAATTGGGTGTTTTCCGCGTCCTTTAGGAGCTTACTCACATCTATTAGTAATGCATCCGAGTTCTTTAGCAGATCTTTAATATCGATCGAGTAATCCTGTGTATTCCTTACCTTGCTCATTAATCATCTTCACTCAAAATTCATTTATAAGAATTGTTAGAGCTGATTTGCGCTATTCGATAAGTGAGGCTTTTTGAATACACGAGCACCAAAAAAGACGGCGGAGGCCCAGGCCTCACTCCTTTATTCTCTGATTCTTGTGGGTAACCACGAATATCTAGAAGACATGAGTTACCTTTCCCCGGCGAATATCAAGTTCTATGGAGTTAGGCTTCCTGTATTGCGTGCGACAATGAAAACATGGTTGGATCAGTCTGAGTTGAATTTTGACGAAAGAAGAAGAATCGTTCAAATGCTCTGGGAGAGTGGTTCGAGAGAGGAGAGACTGATCGCTCTGTGGATGGTATCAGAGGAAAATGACTTGCTTACCGCAGTCACATGGAATGAGATCTTAGTTTGGTCAGGATCGCCGGATAATTGGGAAGTTGCCGATGTTCTGGCTATGAGGATATTAGCACCTTGGATTATAAAAGATCTAGCAGAGCGCCTAAAGTACCTTGACACTCTTGTTGCCGAAAATAACTATTGGCGGCGCTCTATATCGATTTCGGCTGCCACATTCTTGCATCGTCTAGAACCCAGTTTGGAAGAGAAGACCATCGGGATGATGGAAAAGATATTACCAGACCATCATCCAATCGTGATTAAAGCGGTCAGGTTAGCCCTCATAGAGCTGGGGAAGCGGAATCCTAATAGGCTCTCGTTGTTCATCCTAAAAAATCGGAAGGACCTTTCTACTCATCTCCTGAATGAAGTCGAAAGAGAAACACGGAAAGGGTGAGGCTTATCGTGTCTTCAGGAATCTCGCCTTTACCTTTTGGTAACAATCATCACAATAAGGAAA
>JACZWF010000079.1 GCA_022572285.1 Nitrososphaerota archaeon
TAACGTGTAAGTCGCTGCCTAGAAACACCCCAGAAACAGAGGGCGAGAAATACGTTATCTTGAGGGAAGAGTTCATGGCATACGAAACTAGCCACTAGACTATAGAGAAAGACTCGAAGGCATCATCTCCGTCTTCCCATCTCAACTCAAAATCGATTACTCTTGCAAATGGTGGACCTCTTTTGCAATATTCGATTAGAGAGACTACATTATCCTTCTCACCCACTAAAACCGCCTCTACATGCCCTGCTTCCAGATTTTTGATCCATCCTTTAACTCCCATCGCCGCAGCTTTTCTCATGACGAAATTTCTATACCCCACTCCTTGAACCATCCCTGAAACGAAGATATGAGCCCTCATACACCAAATCAACTCATTTGAAAATGTTATAAGAGTTCCACAATCTTCATCACTAGATTTTGCACAATAATATCCCTGCGAAGATTCGATCAGAAGATATTGTTCGGCTGACTCGAGAACTGGTTAGAATTCCCAGCCCAAACCCGCCAGGATTGGAGTCTGAGGTCTCTGATTTCTTGGCTTCGAAGATGAAAGCGATTGGATTCAAGGTGCAGAGTTATGAGGTCTCCCCGGGGAGGCCGAATGTTGTAGGACACCTGAGGTTCGGCTCGGGTGGCAAGCGATTAATGTTCAATGGTCACCTAGATGTTGTTCCCATTGGCGATCGTTCTCTATGGGATGAAGACCCTTACTCCGGTATTTTGAAAGATGGAAGGGTTTACGGCCGTGGAACAGCCGACATGAAGGGTGGGATTGCTTCAATTATAGTTGCGGCCAAAGCGCTAGCGGATTCGTCCTCCGACCTTCATGGAGACCTGATCTTCGCCGGAGTCGTAGATGAGGAAAGCCATGGATCTGGATCTAAGAGAATAGTCAAGGAGGAATACAAGGCAGATATGGTCGTGATTGGGGAGCCCACCGACAAAAAGATCTGCATAGCACACAAGGGTAACATGTGGTTGGAGATTACTACCCAAGGCACTGCAGAGCATTCAAGCCAAGTTCGTGTTGGCAAGTCTGCCAATGCTATCTATCGGATGGTAAAAATCGTAAGTCTTCTTGAGGAGATGCTTCCTGGCCTCCAAGAGATTCAAGACGATCGGGTTGGTAACCCGACTATAAGCGTAGGCACCATAGAAGGAGGAACAAAACCGAATGTAGTTCCGGATGTGTGTAAGATCGTTGTTGACAGGCGGATGCTTCCTGGAGAGGACCCAAAAAAAGTCCTAGAGGAACTCAAGGCTCGAATTCTTCCCGTCATAATGCCAGAGTTCGATGCTGCATTCAAGATTCTCATCGCCCGGGAGGGTGCACAAATTTCACCTGATGAGGAGATTGTAAAAATTGCATCAAAGTCCATAATGGAAGCATTGAAAATTCCCCCAGAGATAGGCGGACTGGGAGCTACAACAGATATGTCCTTCTTCGTACGGGCCGGCATTCCAACGATAATCTATGGCCCAGGGAGCATAAAGCAGGCGCATGTTGCAAATGAATTTATTGACGTGGATGAGCTAACAAATGCAACAAAGGTCTATGCTGCAATCGCAGCTAATACGTTCAGCAAATCTTCAAGGTAGATCTTGTTGGATAATCAGAACGTTGCTATAATCGGAGGAGGGATTATCGGCCTTTCTATCGCGTTCTACCTCTTGAAATCTGGTAAAACAAACATAACCATTATCGAGAGAGGGAAAGTCGCATCTGAATCTTCTCACACCAATGCAGGTGCGATATGGCCCAATAGGGCGATTGAGCCCCTCAGCCTGAGGGAGTTTGCGTCTTATAGTCTTACGCTGTTTCAAGAGCTCATGGTCAAAGATAAGCTTGAATTTGAATTCAGAAAGAATGGTCTTATCGAATTAGTCTATCGGAAAGAAGACGTTGCTGAACGGTATTCCCAGATAGAAGAAGCGAAGAAAGCTGGTTATGATATCTCCTTCCTAGAACCCGAGAAGGTCAGCGAATTGGAGCCTGAAGTTAATCAAGAAATCGAGGGAGCCCTTTACTCCCCAAATGACGCAAATGCAAGTAGCTCATTACTTGCCTCTGAGCTTATGTCCAGACTTGGGCAAGCTAAAATTTCGGTCCTTGAAAATACAGAGGTCGAGGGGATCAATGTAGCGAATCGTCGGATCACCGAGCTGATTACTTCTAAGGGTGTTGTAACTCCTGACCTAGTCGTCAACGCGGCTGGTCCCTGGTCTCCTTCGATAGGGAATATGCTCAGCTTGAAGATTCCGGTGGAGCCAGCCAAAGGCTATATTCTCTCAACGGCGGAGCGCCAGCCGCTAAAGATCACAAGGGCGATCTCTGACGGTGATGTTGTCGTGACTCAGCAACCGGACGGTCGGATACTAATTGGTGGGACAGTGGAATTTTTGGGCTTTGACAAAGCTGTAGATCCAGAGAAAGTCGATGAGATTAAGAGTAAAGCCTCCAGAATGGTGCCTCATATTTCAGATCTCAAAATAACAGAGGAAAGGGCCGCTTTACGGCCCCATTCGGTAGATCGCCTTCCGATTATTGGATCTAGCAACAGATTCCATAATCTGATCTACGCCACGGGTCACTTTAGGAGAGGTTTCGAGCTAGCTCCTGCCACTGGGAAAATCGTAGCTGAAATCATTGAAGGGAAAAATCCCTCGGTTGATATTACTAGCATGAATCCCGTCAGGTTCAATCTCTGAATCTAATTGAGGAAGCAAAGACCCATCCTAATTAGGTCGAACGAGTTCGCGACTTTCGGAGATTTTGAGATTGACTGCCAGGCTTCCCTCATCCCCTTTGACCAGAGGATGTCATCGACTAGTATGATAGCCCCTTTGCTAGCATAATCAGTAACCTTCTCAAAGTGTTCTATCGTCGCACCTTTCTCGTGATCTCCGTCCAGAAATGCAAAATCGACCGAGCCGATCTCCTCCAGGGTCGGATCGAGAGTCTCTTCGAACATTCCAAGTATGGTCTTGACGCCCTCTGCGCCAAAATCATTCAAGTTCTTCCTGGCAATCGCCATGTGGGAAGGACTTCCGTCCAATGTATAAAGCGTCCCACCCCCATTTAATCTCAATCCAGCAGTTTCGTAGAGAGAAGAAACTCCAAAGGCTGTGCCTAATTCCAGACACCGATGAGGCTTGAATTGTCTCACTAGCTTCATGATGAAAAGTCCCCACGGGCGTGCAATGCTTCTAACCCTACAATCTACGTTCATCTCTTCCGTTCTAGCCCGTATTGAATTGATTCTTCGGTCTGCATCACTTTCAGCATTGTCGAGCTGTCTTGTACTCGCTGAGGCAAGAAGGCGAGCAAACCCATTGGAAGTCATGGATCTGTATCTCCATGCAGCGACATACATCTCTAAGTAATCGACCTTATTCAACCATGAGACTTCTTGTAGGGTCAATGCAGCTCGACGAAAGGCCTGGCCCCCAAGAATTCCTAGTTTCCCCATTCTCGATTTCCCGCTCGGATCCGCACTTCACACCCTTCCAAGCAAGTAAATATCCGTTGCGATTCTAAAATATGTCTATTCAGGTGCTCCGGTCAGACCTAATACCTATTACCCGAGAAGAACATACAGTGGACAGTATTTGGTTCAACGTTCCGCCTTTGAATTTCTCTCTGAGGAAATGAGGAGAGCTCTCCTAGAGGCAAAGATACTTCATCCTACGCCACCCCAGGAGGACGCGATACCACATCTAGTCAGGGGTGAAAGTGCGTTAATTTTTGCTCCTACAGGTTCTGGCAAGACGGAGGCCGCCCTGTTTCCTATTCTGAATAGCTTCCTGAAAGAGAGACCGGCCCAGGGTATTTCAATTATCTATCTGACTCCAATGAGAGCACTGAATAGAGATCTTCTTTACAGGCTCAATGATTGGAGCCGAAGGCTCAATTTCTCAGTCGATGTGCGACATGGCGATACTCCAACGTCACAACGGAGAAAGCAATCTATCAACCCGCCAGATCTCTTGGTGACGACGCCCGAGACTCTGCAAGCAATACTTCCCTCGAAGAGTATGCGGAGACATCTCCGCACTGTCAGGTTTGTTATCATAGATGAAGTCCATGCTATCGTTGAGAGCAAGAGAGGTGCTCAGCTCTCAATAGGTTTGGAGAGACTTCGACAGATCACGACGAGTCCATCTGGATTGCAAATTGTTGGCCTCTCCGCCACGGTAGGTACTCCGATTGAGGCTGCAAACTTCTTGTCCGGCACATCTCGAAAAATAGAGATTATCGAGTCAAGAGCCCCGAAGCAGGTAAGGTATTTTCTTGAGTATCCTACCCCGAACGAAGACGATTATACTTTGGCCCAGACACTCTTTACCGCACCCGAAGCGGCAGCGAGAATCGGGAGAATGATTGAGATGATTGAGAGCCATCAATCAACCCTCATTTTTGTGAACAGCAGGAGCGTCGCTGAGATGTTGGGGGCTAAGCTAAACATGGTAAGGAAGGATGTCGCTGTCCATCATGGCTCTCTACCGAGGGAGGAAAGAGAAAGGATCGAGGCAGAATTCAAGAACGGTAAACTTCGAGCCATGGTTTGCACGTCGACTCTCGAACTTGGCATCGACATAGGTTCAGTCGATCTCGCTATCCAGTATATGTCACCGAGACAGGTTTCGAGTCTAATCCAGAGAGTCGGTCGATCTGGCCACGCATTAACGAAAGATTCTGAGGGAGTAATTCTGGCGGTCTCAGCGGACGATGTCCTGGAAGGTGCTGCTGCGATTGAATTGGCAACTTCTCATGTCCTCGAACCTCTTAAGCTCCGACGGAACTCTCTCGATGTACTCGCTCATCAGATTGTGGGACTTGCACTTGACTTTGATGGAAGAGTCAGGATTAGCGAGGCCCTATCCATAATCAGAGGGGCCTACCCATTTAGAGATCTTCCTGAGGAGGTCTTTCATGACATCCTCAATTATATGGAAAATCTCAGAATCGTAAAGAGTGATGGGACCTTTATCAATAAAGCATGGAGAAGCAAGGAGTATTACTTTCAGAATCTCTCAATGATACCCGATGAGAAGAGGTATCCAGTAATTGACCTGACTACTCAACAAAAAGTGGGTATACTCGGAGTAGAGTTTGTTCTCCTGAAGGCAAAGGTAGGATTGAACTTCGTCTGTAAAGGAAAAGTATGGAGAATTGAGAACATCTCAGATGACGCGAAGGTCTATGTCACTCCTGTTGAAGATCCATTAGCCGCAGTTCCCGGCTGGGACGGTGAATTGCTACCAGTTCATTTTCAGCTGGCTCAAAGAACGGGTCAATTCCGACGAAAGATCTCAAATCTTCTAGGTGAAAACGGACGAAACGATGTGATCAATATGCTGAAAGACGTTATCCCGGCAGAAAGGAATGCGAGAAAGGTTGTTGTTGATGAACTTGCCGGTCACATCGAGATTGGCGCTCCTATCCCTGATGATAGAACGATCCTGATTGAGGGATATGATAGATACATTATTCTTCATGGTTGCTTTGGTGAAGCGATCAACCGAACCTTTGGTCATATTTTCGAAGAGATACTGGCTGCGGAAGGTCTCTTAAGATCCTGGTGGACGGATGGGTATAGGATCCTCTTTGAATTGACAGTAGAGACAGATCAGCTCGATCTCGAGGGCTTGGTAAGGACAAAGTTGTTCTCTATGGATTCAGATCAAATGAGAAAGACCTTCTTCCACAGGCTTGAGAAGGAGTTCCCATTTCCAGACAGGCTAAAAAATATAGCACAGAGATTTGGAATCTACAAGCGTGGTCAATTCCTTGGTCACCCACAACTCTGCTCTTTAGGCTCTCGGTTTGCGAATACTCCCGTTTACCAGGAGGGTTTGAACGAGGTTCTTACTGACCTAATCGACCTTCCTGGAACTCTCAGTGTTCTGGTTGGCGTGCAAGACGGCTCTATTGGAGTAAACTTCTATCAATCAAGAGATAGACCTACCCCCATAGGCTATCATATACTCTACAAGCATCTTGATGTCCCGGAACTGATTGCGCCGGAATCTATTGAGAAGAGCAATGTGGAGAGAATGAGGATGGCGCTGGAGAACCGTTTCATTGATCTAGTCTGCTTCCAATGTGGATCCTCTTTGGACAGGGTCATGGTGAAGGACCTCGGTGAACGGCCTTCATGTCCTAAGTGCAGATCCGGCCTTCTGGCATTAGCTCAATGGTCATCAAGATCCATAAAGCTCGTAATAGGAAGGAAGCTTGCGCACCAGAAAATAAACGAAGCAGAACAAGATGTTCTAACTAAAGCTAGAAGGTCTGCTGATATCATACTGTCTTACGGTAAGAAGGGGATTCTTGCACTCTCTGTTTACGGTATTGGGCCTCAGAGTGCAGCAAGGGTTCTTGCGAAGATGCACGATGATGATACTGCATTATTCAAAGATCTTATGGAGGCAAAGCTGAAGTTTATAACGACAAGACAGTACTGGGGTAACTAATAGCTTCTAACATTAAAAATGACCTATCATCATTGTATCCCGAATTGATGAACCTTCCTTTTGTTACCAGTAAGGAGATGACTGAAATCGATAGAGAGATGATTGATGACTATGGGATCGATCTCTTGATTATGATGGAAAATGCCGGAAAAGCTTTTGCCCAACTCGCCAAAAGGGCTCTTGGTGATTTAGTAGAGGGTAACAAACATAAAAGCCACGCGAGAATGACTGATAATATCACCTATCAGAGAAAGATGGCTTATGATTTAATTAGATCGGTAAAGTATCGCAAGCTTTATATGACTTACGGAACTTATGCACATGATGGTCAAAATGGTTCTCACATCGTAGGACTTGCGAATACGTTAAAGGCTGAATTGACACCGGATGGTAAAAACAGGATAAACCATTCCCGTAAATTTAGATTTCCGAATAAAGCACTGATAGATGTAAAGCATCACGGCCGGATTTCAAAACCATCAAACAAACCAAATCTTTTATATGGCGAGTGGGTAGATTGCTGCGTGAACAGGGCTACATTGGGATACCCTGTTCCAGATATGGTTGTCAGGAGTCACGGGCACGAATTCAAGGCTTGTGGCGTACCCTCTAAGCTTGCCAGAGATGTATCTATAATGCTTCCTGGATGGCAGTATTTAACTCCCTGGGCGCAGTCTCAGCCTCTCTCAGCACGTAATGCCGTCGTAAATATAGGTGGAGTTATTTTAACTGTAATAGATGGCAGGGTTCACACAAAAGAAAAGTGGTGGTCTATTGAACAGGAAGGGGAGACTATTTTATGAATCAAAGCACAATAGACAATTTCATGGCGGG
>JACZWF010000080.1 GCA_022572285.1 Nitrososphaerota archaeon
AAGGGCCCCTCGAAGCTCGTTCAATTCATTCCGATCGACAAAAATCGGCTGATTAGAGTTGGCGACTATCGCTGCGTCTGGACCTTCACTGGTCATCGTACGTCTTTAGAATCTGAAGCCTAGGATATAATCCATGTGGGCTATACTTCCATAGCTCAAATCCGGTCATGAAGTTAATTGATGTATCGATAATCTCGGATCTTTCAGAGGCTCGGAACCTCTAACGACTATAGTCCATCAGTTTCCGCATCGTGGAGAGCTCGCTTTGGATGGCCGTTATCTGTGACTTTAGAGCCTGAATCTTCTTTTCTCGCGTTTCTAATTGAGTCTCTAGCTTGGTGAATTTTGATCTATTTAGTTCTCGTGATCCAACCTTCCATTTGGCGAACTCGCCTTCCATTTTGGCTACCTCTTTAGCAGGGACAGCATCGGTAAGGAGTCGGTTGAGATTCTTTACCTTTTTCTTCAGCCCCTCCAGCTCAGTTTCGACTGAGTTTGATCTTCCTGTGGTTGTCGTCAACTCACTTTCCTCCATTACATCTCCCGAAGATCTCCTTTTCAGCCCGCGCGCGCACCTAGACAGGTGCTCGATATTAACCTAAACATCATAAGACTCTTCGTAGAGCCCAAGATTGGTTGAAAGGCACTCCTGATGTACCCATCCTGGCCGTATGAGCCTGCCTTTGCTGATTCCCTCAGTCCAATAGGCAATTCTTTGACCCTCTACCTGTTCGTTTGTTATCTTTTTGTTACACATAGGACAGGGGGCGTCCTGAATCTCAGAATGGTCTCCCATTAGCTTCGATTTCCTTCTTCCCGCTAATACTTAGATGTTACCGCAGCACAAACTAAGGCAATCCCTTTTTATCTTCTATTTTGTACGTCTCTTCTGAAGCTCCGATGGAAGAAGACCCAACAACATCACAAAAGTGGATAGAGTTTCGATTCCCATTCTTGATGGTTAGAACCAAGCGAGGCCTCAATGCCATGGACAGGCTCTCACGGTTTGGCGTATTCAAGGTGGCAGGTTGGGTTTCCCTCATTCTCTTTCCTATTCTAGCATCATTTACAATCTTCATACTCTTGCTATCAGTGTCAGCCTTTCTCGTTAGTGCTCCAATTCGTGAGGTGGCACGAGAGATCGGCCCGGCTGGCAATCTTCTCATTCCCGGTCTGAATCCGTTTCTGCCACTTCTATATGGTTGGATAGGTATTTTTGTTGGTATCGTAGTGCATGAGGGCGCACATGGAGTTATGGCAAGAGCCCTCAATATACCTGTAAAATCTGCGGGGCTCCTGCTATTAGCAATCATCCCTGTCGGGGCTTTTGTGGAAGTCGACGACAAAACAATGGAGAAGGCTCCATTCAGAAATACAGGTCGCATACTAGCGTCGGGCTCAGGCAGCAATATGGTCGTTGGCTTTGTGTCCCTCCTCTTAATGTTACTCGTCGTCAGTTCAATGAGGCCGATAGGAGTAGGGGCCCCCATAGGACAAGTCTTTGATGACCTTCCGGCTGCTGAAGCAGGGATCATGCCAGGAGATCTGATACTCTCTATCAACGACGTGAGTACTTCAAACCAGGAATTTTTAGGGATTGAGCTTTCAACCCACTCTCCCGGTGAGAGAGTGATAGTAACCGTCCAACGGAGAGCTGAGACTCTGGATTTCACGGTGATTCTTGCAGAACATCCTCAAGATCCATCCCTCGCGTTTCTTGGAGTCGGTTCCCTTCCAGTGAGCCCCGATCTCATTTTGGATCAGTATCAAAGTGCATTGTCCCTTTCCCCTCGCGTGATGCTCTATTTGTTTACCCTTCCGACAGGGCCATCCAACCTGCAGCTTCTCGTGCCTTTCTCTGATACGATGCATGTTTTCTATACTTCAAGTATCGGAGAGCTGTACAGGCCTTTAGCCAACCTATTCTTTTGGATTTGGTTCATCAATTTCAACCTCGGAATCTTTAATGCGTTACCAATTTTTCCGCTCGATGGAGGACAAGCATTTCGCGGAGGTCTGAGGGCGGCAGTTGGAAGCAGGATCGGTGAGAATCCTGTTAAATGGATCACAGGTGCGGTATCTCTTGGGCTAGTTCTATTAATCCTCTCGATGTTCATTATCCCATATGCTGGTATACTTTTGCCCTCCTGAAGGTGGCCTATCTCAGAGTACCTTCTTAGGTGATGTCCCTATAAGCAACTCGCCATATTTCGAGACCAACGCTGGAAAGAGTGCAAAGATCCAGCTTTATCATGAAGACTGTATAAGCGGTTTGAGGAGTCGTATCAAGCCAGGTAGTATAGATGTCATAATCACGTCCCCACCATACAATATAGGAGCAAAATATGGCAGGTATCGGGACAATCTGCCAGAAGAGGAGTACCTGAGTTGGATGGATCAGGTAGTTCAGGAGCTCAAGAGGGTTATGCATCCGAAGAGCTCATTCTTTCTCAACATGGGGGGAAAACCGACGAATCCTTGGCTACCTCTTGATGTAGCTCGAAGAGTCAGGAAGCATCTTACTCTTCAGAACACCATTCACTGGGTGAAGTCGATAGCCATCCGACGAGAGGATGTTGGAGAAGCTGTAGCCATCACTGACGATATTGCTGTTGGACATTACAAACCAATCATTGGCGAGAGATTTCTAAATGATTGTCACGAATATATCTTCCACTTCACGATGGATGGTACTGTAAGGCTGGACAGACTTTCGATTGGAATTCCATACCAGGATAAATCCAACATTCGGCGTTGGTCCCCAAAACGAGATAAACGGTGTGGCGGAAACACATGGTTCATACCATACGAGACAATCTCGAATCGAGAAAAACAAAGACCTCACCCATCTTCATATCCAATACGTCTTCCCGAAATGTGTCTTCGGCTGCACGGTTTAGATCAAACGAACATGGTTCTCGACCCATTCATAGGGATTGGATCAACAGCGGTTGCTTGCTTGAAATTGGGGATCTCATGTATAGGGTTTGAAATCGATGATAACTATCTCGGCGTTTCGAGCGAACGAATCAAGAAAGTAAATCTTGAACAAAGTAAACATTGATTATATCGAACTCCTCAAAGGCTTTTTGCTATTTCAAGCTTCTCAGGGAGATATTTATCCACTATCGTCGTAAGTCCAAACTTGCTGAAGGCCTCCAACTCACATTTCCTCTTTATCTTCAGGAAGGTGTCCAGTTCCCTCGGCCAAATCCCTTTCTGGTACCTGGGATCTGCTTTTAGATCATGTACCCGTTTTATGTCCACCTCGTTCATGGGAATTGTGGGCAAGTTGTATTTCGCGATATCCGACGCCCAAATCCCAATCCACTTTCCTGAAGGAACTGTCAGATCTCGGAGATGTGCCGCCCGAGCTGAGCCTGAAATAATCACCATTGCGATATGCTCGCCATATACATCCCCGTCCGTCATTATGTATACTGGCAGATTCAATTCGTCGTGTAACCTTCGGAGCATGTATCTCGTCGCCCTCGGAGGCTGCCCGGCGGTGTCAACGATGATGGCTTTGAATCTCTCGTGGACCTTTTCCTCAACGAACCTCGTAAACAATCCTCCCTTTTCGACAGCGATTACCATCTCAGCTGACGTGTCAACGAATTCGGCCGAGCTGAGACTAGGTCCGATAAGATAACCGTCTGGGTGGGAGGAAAGATTTAGCCTCTTTCCCTCATATCCCCGAACGGTATATTCTATGTCGAGATCCCCGAATATCGCGGATCTCTCCTCGGGGTAAATGTTAAGTTCTTCCCTCGCTCTTGAGATAACAGTTTCGAGATCTGTAATAATACTATCTGATTCTGACTGATCATCGAATTCAATGTCATATGCCTGTGATGAGTAGTAGACATCACGCAAAGTAGATGTCTTCTCCTGTCCGACTAGCTGGGTCGCAAAAAATGCTAGCCAGGTTAGCTGAGTAAAGGGCCGAATATGCTTTATGTTGGAAGCAGAACGAGTAACTTTACGCGAGCCAAGTACATACTGTTTGGCTTTAGCATCATAAACGATGTTCTTGACTGATCTACTCGGGAAGTCCATGCTGGGAAATTGATTGGAGTCTAAGCTATCGTACACCTTCTTGCCGAGTTCCTGGAGGATAGCCTTCAGTTCGACTTTTCGGTTACTAGATCTGTCCTTCGGTCCTCTTCTTTGTTTTGGCAATTTGCTCCACCTTGATTGCAAGTTCATCGTCATAGTCCTTAATGAGCCCCTGGTACTTTGGAGGCCTCTTCGCCCCAGAAAGGGATTGTGAAAATTGGGCAATCAAAGGAAGGTACTTTCCATAAATATTCTTCCTTCGTTGCACGGCCTCAATCGACCCCTTTCTTGACAAGTAGCTTTTGAGTTGTCTGAGAGTTTCTCTCAGTCCATTCTTGAGCTCTTTTTCCAATTCAGGCCTTTCTGCAAGAAATTCCTTTCCAACCGACTTGTAAGGAATTTTTGTTGAGCATACGTGCGTGATGACAGCAAGGGGCGCCTCACGTGGAATATTATAGGCTCGTCGATCCAGGAGTTCGCTAACCACCTGCCCTGCCACATCACTTGCCTCGTCATAAAGCAGAGGAACCCTGTTGGCAAATCTGTAAAGTCTAACCCCTTCCCCAATTACCTTTCCACCGTATGCGAGTGCAACCTCTACAATAAAGGGATATCCAGAATAGGCTGCTGGCGGTCTGATAGCTATTGAATAGAACTCAGGTTGAAGTTCACTCACAATCCCTGCTTTTAGGATTTCAGTTCCAAGCGGAGAAAGGCAGTTTGAATCCGGGGGTAAAAATCCATCGAATTGATGCATTGCATCAACCAACCTCACGGTCTCCTCGTTGCTAATCTTCCGCGGATCTGTTCTTAGATCAAATTTCGCAAATGTGAGAAAGTTCCGCGCCGTTTGTTTTCCTACCCTATGGAATTCATTCATCAGAAGCTTCGGAAAGGAACTCTCATCAGTTTGTTTCAATAGCCTCCTCATCGCCTCGAAATCGAATCCGTGAGGGTGTGGTTTAGTCTCTATTGGTGCCTTTGGTACCGTTTTCGTAGTTTGGGGGAAATACCATAACCGTCCCTGTGGATCTATGAACGTGATCTCTGCGTATGGAGTCACCAAAGCAGTTTGTCTAAAATAGTCACGAATCTTTGCTGATGCACGGAAAAAATCTCCATGAAGAAGCATCTCTACTGAAGTCCCACTCGAGCCAACACCTCTCCTGGTACTCCTACTAAGTATGATTGGTTTGTTATTCTGAATATCAATCAGAAGCCGAAAGGTGTGAAACTCCCTCCCGTCGGTAGATGTGGTTATTGTCACCGGCTTGCTTGTCGTAATCTGGCCATAAAGAATTGCCATTGTCCCCCCCATTCCAAACATCCCCCTAGCTTGTTTCAGTCGGTACTTTGACCCGTAGAAGACTTTCCCAAAGGCATTGGGTGCTTGTCTTGGATCTATTCCATTACCGTTGTCTTGAACGGTGATCACATATGTCCTCGGATCTTGTTCATGACGCTCTTCTTCGCTATAACGAATCTTCACACTGATCTTTGGTAAAGTAGCAGTAGATTCACAAGCGTCAAGAGAATTCTCGACCAATTCTCGCGTTGCTGTATAGAGTGCTTTCGCAGGATTGCTAAATCCAGCTAGATCCCTATTCCGGTAGAAGAACTCACTTGGAGATATCTCAGAAAAGGAGCTTTGATTATTACGATGGGCCATGACTATTGTCCTCCCAGAGTTTGAGCCTATCAATTTTCGCCTGGGTTCTTCTCTTTTCTAGGAGATGATAGGCAACCTTGTGCGGCCCGCCGGACGCTAGGATATCCAGGGCGTCTTCCGCCAGTTTGACCTCATCGAGTCGACCTATGATTGCAATTGTGTGACCATAAACGGATACTTCAGCATGAGTTAGTTCCTCGATTAACCGCCTCGCCCTGCCACGTTCTCCTATTATCCTGCCTTTTACCCTAGTCAGCGAATTGGACGATTTGCCTTGATAACTTCTCAGGTCCATTATGCTCAGCACCGTATCATCCATTTTCAGCCTGGCAGCCCTTTCCTGGGAGAATCCTCTAGCAATGGCATTTATTACTTCAACAGCCTTCAGTGTCTCTGTCTCCAGAGTCTCGGTTAGACTCTCTATCGTTACCTCTCCCGTCCTACTATCCACTATCAATCTAATCTTGAATGTATCCTCTAACCACTTCTTTGTCTCCCCTCCTTTACCAAGTATGGCACCTATTCGATCAGAAGGGACTCTTACTGTCTGCCTGAATCTCATTGCCAGTGATCCTCTTGAATAAGCGATCAACGCCTTCAACTGATACCTTTTGCTTAATGAAAAATCGATTCACATTGTTCAAGTCCCTAATCAAAAAATCTTGAGCTTGGGGGTGAGAAATATCCACGGCTGAAGCAAAATCGAATAGTACTAGCTCAGTTTTCCCCCTGAATATATTGTATTCGGAAAGGTCGGCGTGTACCAGCCCAGCCTGTCGATACAGTCTCTTTGCCAGAGTAACCACCTTACGATAATCGCTTCCGAAAGCTCTTTCGGCTAGTACCGGATAAGGTTTTCCATCACTCCCAATGAACTCCATGATAAGGACATTCCTTTTGACAACCAGAGGAGAAGGCACGCGCGAAGATGGAGGAGTTGGGTGTCTCCGTAGAGACACTCAGAGCCACACTCAGGGAGGACGGGCTGACAGCGGCGCTGATCCAACTCAACGACGCGATCGGTGACGACATCGACTCACTCGGTGAGGCGGTCCCGAACGTGCGTGCCTTGACGGGCGTTTTGAACACCGCCGGACTCCAGGCTGAGAGCTTTGCAGCCGATCTCGTGATTATGCGAGAGGGCCTTGGTGCCGTCAACGAGGCCTTCGTGATCTGGGGTGGCACCGCTGACGCTGTCTTCTCCCGCTTCAAGGCGACGGCGGCAGGTGAATCACCTGCCATACGTCTAGTCGTCCATTCGTCCCTTCCCTCGCCACTACTCGTACTGGCCGTTGTTTTCGGAGCATTTTGCGGAGTCCGTGATTCGTCTGGCCAAGTCGAGTCACCGCCGGAGATCGAAGTTAAGCAGTTCGTAGCGGTCAATCTGGCTTACAAGGAACGTTCCGGTCCGGATTGGGGCCTCGGACATATATACACAGAGATCAGCGATGCGATCGCGGACGAACCGGCGGCTGGTCCGATGTTTACGAGATACGTCAATAGTACGGGAGATGTTGGAGGTACGGCAGTCCGTATCGAAGTAGGGTTTTTCGATCGCGGAATGG
>JACZWF010000081.1 GCA_022572285.1 Nitrososphaerota archaeon
TTTAACAAGATATGGTCCGCTCATAGTTGGAATGTCTAATCTATTATGCGAACACGGAATCAACAATGTGAACTAACATCAATGGCTCTTATTCGAGGAAAATGCCCGGTCGATATGGTTTGGAGAACCTGGACTTCCCCTTGGGATCATGAGCTGCATCGTCATCTTCGGAAAAGACCTCTACCGCAGCTTGGAATTCGGCGGCATAGAACATGCATGCATCTCTCAGGACCTCCAGCTCGTCTAGCCGGCCAAGTGATTGCCTTTTCGCCGCAAGGTCCTTTGGAAGCTTGCTCCGTTCTCCCACCATTTTCAAGATGAAATTCGAGACTTCTTTGCCTTTTGTCTTTCCGACTTCAGATATCACTGACTTGATGAGATCACCTGTTTTGACTCCTTCTCTTTGAGAATCCAACTCTAACATTTCTAGCATAGCCTTCCACTTCCAATCGGACGCAACATACAGGAATATTCTCTTTGGTTTTACCTTAGTCACCTTGATGATACTTTGGATATCTTCGAGAACACTTCTCACAAGCTCTTCCGACTCCTCAGCGCGCGTATCTATCTTTGCGGGATCAGACTCTGGCCACTGGGAAGTTGCCAGCAGATCTCCTTTGCCCAAAGTTTCCCAAATCTCTTCAGCGCTAAAAGGAGCAATAGGCGCTAGAAGTTTAGCTCTCACCTCAAGTACTTCCCTTAACACTTTCATTCTGATCGGGTTCGGAGATTGGGATCTCCTCTGATACCACTGAATCTCTTGATCGGTCATATAGACCGTCTGATGGATTGCTTCTCGAACCCTGAGGGATTCCATAGCATTCGTCACAATTTGAATGGTCCTCTGTAATTTGCTTAATAGCCATCTCTCAAGAGTAGGCAGTTCCGTTAAACTACGATCCGCATACTCCTTATTTTCTCCGATCTTCTTCGCCAACTGGTAAAGCCTCCCGAGCCGCTCCGTGAAAGTCCTAACAAGTTCCAGGCTAAAATCGGCGTCCTGCAAGAGTTCAGCAGTCGCCATCATTGCAAGTCTTAACGGATCAGCCCCGTATTCGGCGACAGCACTTCTCAAAGGAATGATATTACCATAGGACTTGGACATCTTCTTTCCTTCCATCAAGACGGATCCGTTAACGACTATCTGCCGTGGCCAGTTCGTCTTAGGAAATATTGCTGTATGATTGAATATTAAGAATGTAAGATGATTAGGGACAAGGTCCCTTCCCGAGTGTCTGCTATCAAGAGGATAGAAGTAAAGGAATTGGTTCCTCATTTCATGGACCAGGTCAATCTGCATAGCTGATCTCATGGAGATCTCTTTCGGATCTCCAATTCCTAAGAAAATGAAATCGAAAATTTCTGGAGACAATTGGTCGGCGATTATAGCTTTCTCCTTGATGAGTCCAGAAATTGTGTAGTAGGCCATATAGATAACCGAGTCCGAAAGGCTCTCAATGATCCATTCATGATCCCAAGGTAATTTGGTCCCCATCCCAGTTTTCCTAGCACATGCCTTGCCTTTCAGCCACCCCACAGTATGATCGAATTCTGGTCTGATTTCCTTTGGCAAGAGGTTAACCTGGGAAAGCGCCTCTCTTGCCTCTTCCTTCCATCCTTCGTCTCCATAGTTTATGAACCACTGATTCTGGAGTACTTTCACGACACACTCCGTCCCACACCTGCATACCACCGGTCTGTTCATGAGCTCGTGTAATGTAGACGCATTTCCAGTGTCAAGAAGATCTGCCTTAACCCGGTCCCTCGCCTCCCTAACCCCAAGTCCAGAATACCCCCCAGTGTTACTCATCATTCGTCCCTCGCTGAACTCGTATGAATAGAGCTCTTGAGTAGCAGATTCCAATTTCTTATCCGTCTGTGAGCTTATTCCAAATCTCTCGATTATCTCCTTTGCAGGATTGTCATGATATTTCTTAGAAGATATGATAGTAATTGGCTTAATCGAGTCTAGATCAAATCCAATGACTGATTCCTTTCCTGAAGATACAAGATCATTTATTGCCTGGAAGTCATAGGGAGCATGTGAAGGTACTGACATTACAACCCCAGTTCCAGTCCCAGCTTCAACAAAACTGGCAGGAAGTATCACGATCTTGATCCCTGTAAGTGGATTTTTTGCTTCCCTACCGACAAGGGATGAACCTTTCACCTCTTCCAGGATATCGATCTTTAGTCCAAGATGTTCGAATCTGCTTATGGATTGCTTGCTGATGATCCACTTCTCTCCGTCAACCGTAGCCTTGACATAGTTTTCATTCGGGTTGATCCACAGATTGGTTACACCGAAGATAGTCTCCGGTCTTAGGGTCGCTGTGGGTACTTGAAAGCCATCGAGTTCGAACTTAACCAAAGTATACTCACCAATTTCTGGTTCGACATCCCCTAGAGTGTCATGCTGGCCAACCGGATTACCATCGCGAGGACACCACCCTACAGGGTGTGATCCTTGAGTAATGTACCCACGATTCATCAACTTTTGGAATTGCCATTCTATAAATTTGCTGTATTGAGGATCAATAGTTGTAAACTCCCGTCTCCAATCTATGGAGAAACCCATCTCCTTCATGCCGTTTCTTATCTCATGATGAAAGTATTGAGCGATCTTCAACGGTTCAACAAATTCCTTAATCTTCTCTTCAGGGACTCTGTAGAGGTTTCTGAAAATTCCAATTAATTCTTCATCCTTAGATTCGATTCTGTCACTCATCGCGAGAATGGGTGTACCAGTGTAGTGGAACGCCATTGGAAAAAGGACATTGTACCCCCGCATCCTCTTATACCGAGCATGCACATCTGCTAATGTGTATGTTCTGCCGTGTCCAATATGTTGCGGGGAGTTTGGGTATGGATACGCCACCGTGATGTAGAATTTCGTCCTCTGATTATCTGGATCAGTCTTGAAGATGCCTGCTTCGTCCCACCTCCTCCTCCATTTCTCCTCGATCACCCCCCATTCGATTTTCAACCCCTTAGACCTCTAGATCTCGTAGATATTTTCTGAGTAAATCGAGTGTAGCTGTCACAGTTCCTGGTGTTCGGCCTCCACCCTGACCAAATCTTGGATTCCCACCCCCGGAGCCTCCAAGGCTTTTCGCGATTACCTTAACTAAATCTCCAGCCCGAACTCCCCTCGACTGCGATTCTTTACCGCTGAATACTAGAAGCTTACCGCGACCGTTAGTGTTCACTAGTCCGACGTAGATTAGATTCTCGACCTTTTGAGTAGCCCTTTCGCCTACAGTGATATGGAATTCGTCATCTACTTCCTCCCAATCGTTTACAACGATCTTAAACCCCTCAATATCTTGGGCATTACTCACCATATCGTCGACGAGCATGTCTCCCATTCTCCTGGTAAACTGCTTGACCTTCCTCCTAGTATCATCACTTTCTCGCTTGAGATTAGTTACAGACTCTAGTAGCTTCTCCTGTTGTGCACCAAGTTTTTCGGCTATCTCTTTCAATAGGCTATCTTGTTTCTGAATGTAATCAATTGCAATTTCCCCTGCAACATACTCTAGTCTTTCTACCCCATCTTGTACCCGTTCGTTCCTTACTATCTTGATTATTCCTAGCTCTCCTGTATGGGAAACATGAGTGCCAGCACATGCCTCAACATCCCATCCCTCTATATCCTGGATTCTGAGCGTTCTTCCAGGTACAATTCCACCCTGATAGATAGTGAAGCCATAGCGGGCTTCGGCTTCGTTTCTTTCCAGAATCAACTTATGCACTGGAAGGTCCATCCTTATCGCCTCATTTGCCAGGATCTCTATCTCCTTAATCCTACTCTCTGAGAGGTGTTCGAAATGAGTAACATCCAGTCGCGCCTTGTCGACATCCTTGAACGCAGAGGCTTGCCAAATCCAGGAACCCAGGGCTCTCTTCGCAGCTCCAAGCATTACATGAGTGGCCGTATGGTGCCGAGTGAGAATACGCCTCCGCTTCCCCTCAACGTGACCACGTACAATCTTCCCCTCGGCGAGCTCGCCTACTCCAGATTCTAGTCTGTGAATAATGATATCTCCATATTTCTCGACATCAACCACCTTCGTTCCTTCGAGTGTCCCATGATCTGGCTCCTGTCCACCCGCTCGGGCATAAAAAGCGGTCTGATCTAAAACAACATAATTGTCCTTTCCTGAAAAGATTCTAAGTACCTTAGCTTCAAATTCAAGAAGTTCTTGGTTCTCGTAGAAGAGCGTCCGAGTCTTAACAAGATCATTGACATCAAACCCTGGTTTTTTGATGTCAACCTTCTGAGACATATGCCTCTCTGTCACTCTCTTGTAGAAGTCTGTGGGGATGTCAATTTTGAACCCACTTTCTTTCACGAGATCGGGAGTGATTCCCTCAGAATCATACAAGGTAATTAGATCATCCTCCCTGATGTCCTTCCTTGCCTTCAGCATTTCTCCAAGAATCTTTGAAGTCCTTGCCTGCGCGTTCTTGTACCTTCTTTCTTCTATTCGCAGGATGGTAGCTATATCATCCCGATGCTCCTGGAGATCTGGGTACATCTGTGTTAAGTAATCAATATGCCAGTCTGCTATTTGCTCCAGTTTGATGTCCCAATTGTTCCGATTAAGGAGCGCTAAAGCTCTTCTAAGGATGACTCTGAGGTTGTACCCTCCGCCAATATTGCTCGGCAAGGCTCCATCAGAAATCGCGAATATCAACGACTTTGTGTGATCAATAACGGCGTAGATTGCTTCTAAGGGTGCGACTTTTGCCGCTAGGCCTTCTTTGCTGATTCCGAGAGACCTCGCAACTTCCTCCCTAGTTCGCTCGATATCAGAAACCTCATCCATATTCAGAATTCCGGCGACCTTTGAGTATGAGCGGAAAAATTCCTTGTCGTATGTGACGCCACACCAATCGATCATGTTCTTCACCACAGGCCCGAAGACGGAATCGTAGGCTGTAGGAGTTCCCTGCGTAATCCAACAAAATCGTTCCAGCCCTGCACCCATGTCGATTACCTTTTCTTTCATGACGTTGTAATTAGACGGAGTTCCTTCAAATTCAGTAAATACCGCATTACCGAGCTCAAGACCTCTTGCGTAGAACTCTAGTGAATATCCGAACGCGCCATATCCAACCCAGACATCTTCTTTGAAAACGAGCTCTTTCTTGGGGATACCAAAGGGGCCTGTCAGAAGCTGGTAGTCCAAATCTATACATCTATCCTTCCAATACCCTTTTTCGTTAGCCAAAGTGTGCTGGCCTATCATGACGAACGACGTAAAGTGCTTCCCGCTCACTCCAACATTTGAGATATCATTGAATCGTAAACAAATCTGAGGAACTACAAGTTGATTGTAAGGCAAGTCGAAGACGACCTTCCCGCCTTCTATTCTCTGAAAGTCGACGATCGAGGCTACGGTAAAGAATAGATCTGGTCTCCATCTGGCAACGACCGGATAGCTGGCTACGCTCGTATGTCCGTGTGACTGGAAGAATTTCTCTACCTCCTTCCAAGTTTCTATGTAATCATAACGCTTTGATGTTGGGGGATCTCCGATGAATTCATATTGTTGACATGGCTGTTCGGGGCAAACCATTCTATCATCGTCTGCTGTCCAGTAAAATTTCCCACAGGAAGTACACTTCTTTCTTGCAAATCCCTCACGTTGGAAGAGCTCCACGCCATAGTATTGTTCATAATCTAACGAGAACTTTTCTCGTAGAATATCCTTAGCAGATTTCAAGCGTGAGCCTTTTTCCAGGCTCCGGTATTAATAGTGCTCTGATTTTCCAGCCCTTTAGACAGCGACCTTTGAAACCTTATATATTTAGGGAATGTCACGATCCATCGATTAACTAAATGGAATATGTTTATGCTGCTTTGCTTCTGCACAAGGTACAGAAGGAAATAAACGAAGATAGTGTTAAGAAGGTAATTTCAGCTACCGGAGTAAAAGCCGACGATGTGAAGGTAAAGGCTCTAGTTTCAGCCTTAGACGAAGTTGATATCAATGAAGCTCTAAAGAATGCTACGTTAGCATCCGCCGTGGCGGCGGCCCCGGCTGCGATAGCTCCCGCTGAAGAAAAGAAAGCGGAGCCTGCCGAAGAGGATAAGAAAGAGGAAGCTCTAGAGGGGCTTTCTAGCTTGTTCGGCTAGTCTAAGAGTAACCCTTCTTGGACAGGGCGTCCTGGAGCGATAAGGCCCTCTGATGTGTGATCATTAGAATATCACTGGTGGTCTCAGTTGTTAAGAATCCTGAAGAAACAGATAATCCCCTGGCGTCTCTGAGTCCCCTCCCTAACAGCTGCGGAGTCGTTTCCAACGAAAAATATGTCATTTCCACACCAAGAGCTATTCCTGATCTAGCAGCGTCGGCTAATTCTGCCCGATACTGGTCAAGATCAATCGCGATATCATCTGCACCAAAGACAAGCCCATCTACATACGCAAGATCGATTGCCACGCCCACTTTGATCGGTTTCATATCGAGTTTGGAGAGGAGAGCTCCAACTTCGAGCGAGATCTCATCACCTCGCGTAGCAACTACAGTATCCTTGCTAACAAAAATGCTCCCTGTCTCGATCCGGGTGGGAACCTTCACCGCTTTGAATTCACTCAGGACTGGCCCGGGAGGTATTCCTGTATTTCCTGCGGGGATGGTTATTGAATCAGTAGCAATATCACCGGCTCTCGCAGGAAGGTTAATTTTTCCTCTTTCAAGAAGAAGGTAGAGCTTGAAAGGGTTCAGGTCAGTGAATATCAGTGCTTTCTGTCCCTTTATCGCCTCGATTAATCTCTCATGATTCTTCATCCCTGCTCCCTCTATTGCGAGTCTGACAAGGCTATTCTTTGCCACCTTTACTATTAGCTCATTCCTTAATGACTTTCTCAGACCCATCAGCTGGGCGCCTCGGACCTTGTGCAGGTTAGCGATAGCAACAGTCCCACTTTCCTTGAGCAATTTTTCAACCAATTTTTCTTCCTTGCCGTGTCCACGCAAAGCTCTTATAGCAGCCATCCCATTGAGGGTGTTTTTCTGGGACTCCTCAGAGAAAGTAACAGTAACCGGAGTTCCATCTTTCGGCGCCATCTGTCCGTTAGCGAAAATCAATCGACCTTCTTTGTAAATAGCGTGCACTGTTTTTAACATCAGTACTTCTCCTCCTGTTTGATATCGGGACAAAATAGCGTATAGATTGCCAAAGACTACCACAGCAGCACTTGGTTTTTCAAGGATATTATCCACGAAACGATCGAGCGGTTTTGTCAAAATCATCGA
>JACZWF010000082.1 GCA_022572285.1 Nitrososphaerota archaeon
CTGTTGCTGCTTCAAACCTAACCCCGTATGAACCCGATAGGTTATCAGGTAGCGAAGAGAGTAACTTTAATAGAATAACATAAGCGGTATTCCAGTCGTTGTTGAAACCGCCGCTCTTTCTTATGGAATGTATCATCTTGGGTGAGACAAAAGACGATGGGAAAACTCTGCCGGTTATCTTGCCCATCAAATAAGAAACGGTGAGACCAATGCTCTTGCTGTAGGATCTCGATGCATCTATTAGGACGCCATCACAATCGAAGATTATCCCGGAAATATCACTAATGCTATCAAGAACAGCGTGTCTGACATATACTTTACCACCGCGAATCCTCACAGTCTTGTACTCGTCAATCATTCAACGTAACCTACGTTCGATAGCTAGATAATGGTTGACAAGGCCTTCTTGTCTGGCGATTATTTTTGTCGGTTGAGCGAGTCGTCTGAGACCTTCTTTTGAGCACTCGGCAACGTAGAACCTTCTGACGAAATCGAATGATGAGAGGTTCGAGTACTTTGTCGCAAACCCTCCTGTGGGAAGAACATGATTTGTCCCTAGAGTGTAATCACTCGCTGCTGCAGGCGTGTTTGGACCTAGAAGGACGATCCCACTTGCGGTAATTCTCTCTGCCAGTTTTGCAGCGTCTCTTGAAATTATCTCTAAATGTTCTGGTGCGAAGTCATTGGCCAGTTTCACACACCTATCCATAGAACTGCAGTAGACAACAAATCCGTTCTTTGCCAAAGACCTTCTAACGATGCTACTTCTCTCAATGTTCTCTACTCGCTTCGGAATGAGATCCAATACTGTCTTTGCAACAACCTTCGACGTCGTCATCAACCCGCTAATGCTGTCCTCACCATGTTCAGATTGAGATATCATGTCTGCCACTATTAACTCTGGATCAGCGGTCTCATCTGCGAGGACTAGAAGCTCGGTGGGCCCTGCCGGTAGATCGATAGGGACCGATTCAGATACGGCGATCTTTGCTTGGGTGACGAACTTACTTCCTGGACCTACGATCTTCTCAACTGCCGGGATGGTCTTTGTCCCATAGGCTAAAGCTCCGATCGCTTGAGCCCCTCCGACCTTGTAGAATTCCTTTACCCCACAGATATCGCCTGCCACCAATACTAAGGGATCTATCATCTTGCTCTTAGATGGTGGAGAACAGACAACGATTCTTTCCACACCTGCCACAAGAGCTGGCGTTACGGACATGATAAGCGAGCTCGGGTAGGCCGCTCTCCCTCCGGGGACATAGCACCCTACGCTTTTCAATGGAGTTACTCTAAGTTCAACTTTTGTACCTTCAAAATCTCCATCATCAATTACGAACCCCTCAAGTCTCTTAAGTAGATGGCTCTCTACGCGCTCTATTCTTTTCTTTGAAAACTTTATGGAACTTATTTGCTCTTCGGAGACATGCCCATATGCTTCTTCGACTTCAGTTCGGGTAACTCGAAGATCTTTAGGGCGGAGCTTTACACCGTCGAATTTAGCTTCATATTCGATTAGGGCTTTATCCCCTCTTTTAGAAACATTAGCGACGATAGCGCGAACATATTTTCGGATTTCCTTTCCACCGTTGGATGAGACTCTCCCGGGATCAGAGCGCCGAAGAGTCTTTTTCGCGTTTGAATAACTTCCCGCGCTGAAATTGAAATACCGAACACTAATCCTTCTTGTTCTCATCCTTTGAGATCTCCTCTAGTGACAGAATCTGTCGGGGGATATGGACAACAAGACCTTGAGCCAGCCTCCTAAATGTCGGAAGAATCTTGAGGAACTCATCCTTCCCGATTATAGTGTTAACTGAATACCAGGCTTTGTCAGAGAGTTCACTCACGGTTGGTCTCTTAAGAGCTGGAAGGCCATCGAGAAGAGCTTTGAGATTTTCCTTTCTCACATTCAGGAAAATGTGAATCTTCTGCCTGCCCTCGACGACTCCCTTGAACAGAGTCATTACATCAAAGATCTTTTCCCTCTTAGCATGATCGCGCATGGAGTTCCTGTTCGCTATGAACACTGAGGATGAGCTCAACACATTTTCAATTATTTTCAGGTTGTTTTGTTCAAGGGTAGAACCGGTCTCTGTGACGTCGAAAATAGCATCAGCATCCTCAGGTGGCTTTGCCTCGGTGGCGCCAAACGAAAGAAAGATCCCAACTTGTGAATTGGATCCCCTCCTCCACCATGGAGTAATGATGAGAGGCTCTTGGTCGCCATATTTCTCCCTGTAAAAAGGGTTCTTCATGATATAATCGGAAGTGGAATTAAGATATTCGGTCGAGATTCTGAGCGTCTTCCCCTCTTCATAAAAGGCCTTTAGAAGTTCAGTGAAATTAGATGCAGGAAAGGGTTTCGGAATTGCTACGACTACTCTAATCTTCCCGTATTCCAGTTTGAGGAGCATTTCGACATCTGCTCGTGTCTCGAGCACCCAGTCCTCTCCTGTAATGCCTATGTCCTGCATACCTTCGGCAACTGCCAAGGGAATTTCCTGAGGCCGCAAAATCTTTACTTCAATGTCTGGGTCATTTAAGGACGGACGGTACGTCCTTTCCTTCCCGTGGATACGGTACCCCGCATTTTCTACGAACTCATAGGTGGATTTTTCGAGGGAGCCCTTTGGGAGGGCTAATCTTATTTTCACTTTGCAATAGTTCCTCTAATGGTTGACCGGATGGGATCCGCATAACGGCCAAATGGATCTCTGAAAACTATACTCGATGAGACGGGAGGGCCCTGACTATCCATAAGAGTCCTTGCCCTCGATGAACATAATCCCCCACGTCGATCACGAGAAGATCAAATTGTTCTAATTATTTAAGGCTTGTTTACACGAAAGGATGTCCGATAAGAAGCTGGAAAGTCGCCTGCATCATAATCAAGATTTAGTTAGATCATTACACTTGATATACTCTTGATTCGGACGTGGAGCAGTTGCGGGGGTAGCGAAACGGCTTTCGCGCCAAGCCCGGTCAACCGCGGAGGTGAGATCACTCTCGCTGCGGAAAGGACTCAAGATCTTTCGGGTACGTGTGCGATATCCTCTCCCTTAGGGGTTCGTGGGTTCGAATCCCACCCCCCGCATTCGATCTTTAAGGATTCTCGCTTGGCGCGAGCGCGAAACTCATTGAAGACGGTCTGGATTTTGATCCCATCCTGGGTGAGGTCTATTTTCTCGACGTCGTTTCCTTTTATTTTAAAAGAATTAGAGGGCCTCGGCAATTAGAAGAGCCCCGACCTCATTGATGTGGATTAAAGGCATCTATGTTTGGCACCCCCCTCCGCATCGCTAAACTTCACTTACGCTTCACTTTACTTTGGGTCTAGGCACTTACCCACTTACTTACCACTTACCTCGGTAAGTAACGGTAAGTAGATCAGGCACTTACCCACTTACTTACCACTTACCTCGGTAAGTAACGGTAAGTAGATCAGGCACTTACCCACTTACTTACCACTTACCTCGGTAAGTAGATCAGGCACTTACCCACTTACTTACTTACTTACCTACTTACCTCCAGATCAGCCTTGATAGACGCTCAGCAGAATGGTAGTAGAAAGGGAGAGTAGGCACAGTTAACCTAGAGAAGAAATATTTTCTACGTCAGTTCTCTCGTTAGTTTAGTGTGTGATTGGAGCAGGTAAGTGAAGTGGTAAGTGGTCAATGTTCTGGCAAATCGAGTTTCTGTGGGAGTATTTGGTGACTATCCCTGCCCATTGGGGGATCCGCGCGCGCGCTTTAATCATAATCTGCGTCTCCTTCCTTTTCGGTTTCTCCGGAAATTTGTCTTCGAATGTCTACTCACTATTCATCACCAGCTACGATCCAGTTGCATAGAGGGGGTCCTCTATGAGTATAATGCTTCCTATAATTACTACCATTACTATTACCGATCTGCCTAAAGTTCAACTGAATTCCACAATGATAGCGAAACCATGTATAACCTCAACCAGGAAAGAGACCTGCAGCTCCCGCTGGCAACAATGCAAGAAGGCGAACGAAGCTATCTGTGAATACAAGAATTCCGAGTGCTATGAGAACTATTCCTGACACTTGAGTGACGGCATTGAACCCTTTGCGATTCCTGGAAATAAGGCCTGATGCCTGTTGCGTGAAGATTCCAGTTACCAGGAAAGGGATCCCAAGACCAAGCGAGTATATCGCGAGTAGCGATCCTCCGGCGGCGACAGATCCCGTAGTTCCAGCTAAAACTAGAATACTCGCGAGTATTGGGCCAAAGCAAGGTGTCCAACCGACGCCGAAAGCCGCACCTACCATGAAGGAATTAATTGGTCCAGCTCCGCCTTTATTTCCATCCGATTTCCCTGTCTTAGTAGCTCGGCGTGTTGGGATCTTTAGCGCCCGATTGAAAATTGGAATCTCATAAAGTCCAGTTGTATGAATTCCAAAAAGGATGATCAGCGTTCCGCCGACGCGGTTCAAGACTCCTTGGAATGACGGTCCAACGAACCCGAACACGCCAGCGATTACTAAACCTAACAAGATGAAGATTACTGAGAAGGCAAGGGTGAATGCTATAGAATTGAAAAATATCTTTGACTGTAGCCCACGAGGAGCGTTCCCAGATAGCTCCTTCAAGCTTGTTCCTGATATGTTGGCTAGATATCCAGGGATGAGGGGGAGAACACAAGGCGAAAAGAAAGACAGCAGGCCTCCCACAAAGGCAACTACCAGGCCAAGCTCTTGAACCAACTATCCAACCATATCTGTTGCTGACTCTTAAAGGAACCCCGCGGATTATGATCCATTTATCCCCTTAAGATCCAGGATACCGCGATCGGATGATCATTCCATTCAAGACATAATAATAGCTCGACAGTCCTTTGAAAGGATGGGTCTCCTAGATAACAAGTATGTCCTCATCGGAGGAGGAAGTAGTGGCATGGGGCCCGCCACCGCCTCTTTATTCGCAAAGGAGGGTGCCAAGGGAATTGGAATCCATTATGCATCTTCGCAGAACAAGGCGGAAGAAATAGCGAGGAACATTACGGGGACAGAATCATTCATCCTGAAAGCTGATGTTTCCAATTATGATGAGGTGCAAGCGATGGTTGATAACTTTGTGAGCAGATGGAAACGCATAGACGTTATCGTGGATTATGCAGGGGCACCTGCAACAATAGAGAGCTGGAGCAAAAACGCACTGGACCTCGATGACAACGAGTGTCTCAAGCCTTTCATGGTGGATTTTTTGGGCTCCTTTCATTTCATTCGAGCCGCAAAGGATCATATGAAACGTCAGGGGGGAGGTAAGATCATTCTCACAAGCTCAAGTCCTACTATCCGTGGCGATCCAGAAGGATTTGCTTACACTGTAGCGAAGGGTGGGATCAGGATGATGGTAAAATCGCTAGCTCCGCTCTTGATGAAGGATTATAACGTCTACCTGCACGACATTGCCCCTGGCACTACTGAAACTCCTGCTAACAGGCGAAATTATACCGATGAAAGGTGGAAAGAGCTATCAAGAGAAATACCGCTGGGAAGAGCAGTATATCCTGAAGAGATTGCGCGAGTCGCCCTCTTTCTTGCGTCAGACCTTTCGAGTGGAGTAGTCGGCCAAACCATCGTTACTGACGGTGGCGAAGTCCGGCTCTGATCCTAGTTATTTTTTTGATGGGCCGTGCGATATCTCTTGAAATCTAGCTCCGCTTATTTCTTCTCTCTTTCATGTAGCCCGCGCGCACTCAACAGAGGATCATCGACCTTGCCGATCTATTGCAAAAAGCGTAGCAAGTTCGCAGCCTCGATTATTTTGAAATATTGGAAAGCTTTTCTGAAACTTAATCTCCTTTTTAGAGTCGTCTCCCATGAGAGCCCAGCCTGTGCTTCCCCAAAGGCCAATCGCTCAACTAATTTATTGTCCTCATGGATGGGAACTCCCTATTCCTTATCAGGATATTTTATCAGAGTCTGTAGTAGCCCAACCGCAGCCGATCAGTACATGATTATGTAGAGGGTACTATTATTCTACTCTTTCTCGTTTGGTAGACTCAAATTTCGACCCTCTTGTTCCCGATTCGCACGGAACCGAAGATGGTAAATGCGATCGAAAAGATTCCCATCATGAGAAGGTCAAGTCCAAGTCGAGATTCGAATCCTCCTGAGAGGGTAATCCGGAGCCCATCCAGCAGGTAAGTCAGAGGAAAGAAGTTGGAGAGCTCTCTTAGGACTGGGGGACCCAAATCCAGAGGAAAAAGTGCGCCCGAGAGAAACATCATAGAGAATACGACTATATTACTCAATATTATTGAATTCTCGCCTCTCACAATATTTGAAATCGTCATTCCCAAACTAGATGACATGGCCGCACCTAGGAAGATCACAGGAACGATCGAAATATGTGGAATTAACGGAACTTGGAGAGTCAATGACCCAGCGAGGACAAAGATTATGGTCAGAAGAAAAGCAAGCAAAGTTTGGGCAATATAATTGCCAACTACCCATTCCAGTCTCGTTAAAGAGGTAACGTAGAGACGCTTCATTGCTCGAGATTTTCGTAGTTCAACATTCTGCATGGATATCCCTAATACATTCGTGTACATTGAGAAGGCTGCCAAAAGGCCCGGCAGAAAGAACTCCACCGGGAGGAGAATGAGGGGGAATATGAGCAGAAGTGAAAGTGGTAAGCCTATACTGAAAAAGAAGGAAGATGGAACTCTATACCAACTCTTCAGGGCTAATTCTGTGATTGAAAGGGCCCTGTTCAAAGTAACTCGCCTTCGGGAGTGATCCCCGTTCCCGTTAATTGAATAAAGAGATCCGAAAGAGACTTCTTCTTAACAAGTAAGTTACCATCGATAGCTTCTCGCCCGAGAAACGCTAATAGTTCACCAACCTCTCTGAGGTTTGATGCCTCCAGCTCCAGACTATCTCCCGATATTCTGGCCATTGGGAATTGATTTAGCAAATCTTGAGGAAGAGGGGACGAAAGCTCTTCCAAGATAACAGTTCTATGTCCTAGAAATCCATGCATCACGTCTTTCCTCAAACCAGCTCTGAGGATCTTCCCTTTGTGGATTATCACCAAGAAATTCGCTAAAGCCTCGGCCTCATGTGGATAGCGTGTCGTAATGACTAGAATCTTGCGTTCATGAATAAGCATTCGAATTATTTTCCAGATTTCTTCACGGTCCCTCGTTGAGAGATCCAACGTCGGTT
>JACZWF010000083.1 GCA_022572285.1 Nitrososphaerota archaeon
GAATATGAAACTCTAAGAGGAGATGTCAACCTCTTAGCAGACAAGAACTATCGCGAAATCTACGTCGGCTACAAAGGAATGTCGGAGAGAAAGAATCAGCTCGAAGGTGAGAGAAATGCAATCGTCAGTTTCATCGAGAGTGTAGAGGCGGAAAAGAAGAAAGCTTTTCTAGATGCTTTCGAAAAGATAGATCGCGAACTAAGAGATATCTTTGCTAAACTGACCAACGGATCTGCATGGTTAGAACTGGAAAACCCAGATGATGTTTTCAATAGCGGAGTCTTACTCATGGCACAGTTTCCAAATAAAATTGCTCGGGAAAGTGGGGTGGTAAGCGGGGGAGAAAAAACCGTTTCCGCTCTCTCGCTAATACTCGCCATCCAAGCTGTTAATCCGGCACCGTTTTATATCTTTGATGAAATCGATGCACATTTGGACGCGGTAAACTCCGACAGACTTGCAGATTTGCTGAAAGAAAGGGTAGATAGATCGCAAATAGTCATTGTCAGCCTCAAGGATGCAATACTCTCAAGGGTAGATGCTATGTACGGAGTCTATATGGAAAATGGACTATCAAAAACGCTGAAATATCGGCCACGGATTGAGGTGCAGATGAGGAATGGATGATCGGGAAATCGATGGTCGTCCCTATTCAATTCCAATCCAGATCTCGAAGCCCCCCCTTAACCTCCTGATCAACCCGAATCCTGCGCGTTCGGGTAAGCCCTGGGAGATAGATATTGCAGATCTGCTTCGGATGTTCATATCGCTGGCAATGAATGATGGTAAGGTAGACCTGCGCCTTTGTGGGGCCGCCGCACTCTCGTCTGCAGTACTCTACAGGTTTAAGGTGGAGACGCTATTCTTTTTCGAAAAATTACGAACCGCAAGAGTTCCAATAAAGCGAGGAGAACCCCCGAGTATGGTAATACTTCCCTTCCGCTATGAGCTTTACTCTACTTCAATTGATGATCTCGTTATTTCTCTTGAACGAATACTTCAAGATGTATCAACTCAAGCAATTCGGTTAAGAGACAAATCCAGTTTAATGGTTACAGAGCCAGTTGTTGAGATCGATCGCTTCGTAGTAAAGATCCAAGGGATGGTCAAGGAGTTTCGCGAACGGCTTACAAAAATGTTGATGTCGACTGGTGTGATCTCCTTCAGTAAACTAGTTGATGGGATGTCTCTCCGGGAGAAGGCTCGCTACTTCATTCTCCTCTTCTTCGTCGCAAACGACGGTGTTGTTCAGCTTGAACAGGAAGCAGAGGATATTAGGATAATTCGGGTTGTTGATCAGGAAGGTAGTGGTTTATCGGTTGTCTGATGACCAATCCAGGGCCAGAATGGAAGCCGCGCTCTATGCCGCCGGACGTCCGCTGACCGTGACCGAGTTGGGAAGAGCGGCAGGAATCACCTCCTCAAGAAAGATACTTCAGACCGCAAGGAATCTAATGAAGGTAGTGAACACAACTTTCGCTGCTATCCAAATGCTTGAGCTTCATAGCGAGAGATTCGTTATTCAGCTTAAGAATGAGTTCACTCCTCAGGCTCGTAAGTTTTCCTCGAGGCCTCTCTTGTCTAGAGCCGAATTAAAGACCTTATCTTACGTCGTATATTTTCAACCAATCTCAGGGAAGGAGCTTGCTGAAAGAAGAGGGCCGAATTCATACCAACACATCAGAAAACTCTCGCAGCACGGTTTCGTCAAGGCTGAACCCTTTGGAAGAACCAGGATGTTCAGAACCACAAATACTTTTGCCGATTATTTTGGAATCAGCAACGAGCCACATCTCATAAAACAGCAACTCGCGAAGCTAGGATTGAAAGAACACATTCCAGCCGTCCAGCCGTCGTAGCCACCGAATGAGAACCATTTATATTCATACTCTCTTCAGATGGGCATGAACAATTGGTAAAGGCAATAGAAAACCTGCGAAAGAGAAAGTTGACAGGGGGCAGAAGAAAACCCGCAAGGCAGAGGATGCTTTCCGAGAAGGACTCATACTCAACAGAGTGTGTCGTTGATGAATACCAATCTAGACGAAGGCGAACCAGGGGGGGAGGGATTAAGATCATTCTAGACGCGACTAACAAAGTGAATGTCACTGACCCAGTCACTAACAAGACGAGTAACGTTTCTCTCATTAGTGTCTCAAGCAATCCCTCGAATAGAGATTATAATAGAAGAGGTGTAATCACCAAAGGTGCCATTATCGAAACAGAGCTTGGGAAAGCAAAGGTCCTCTCCAGGCCAGGACAAGATGGCATGGTTAACGCCATTCTCGTCAAATAAGGAATTCTAGCTACAACGCTTATATGTTAACACACAAGCTCGATTTAGGTTGGTTTTCTCCGTCGCCGAACTGGCAGCCTTTGGCGTCTTCGTCGTGGTGGGCAGTATGTCTCTGGGGCTAGTTTTTTTCTGGTGGTATCTGGGCCGCCAGAAGATTCAGAGCCTTGAGGATACTTCAGTATCAAGTTCAGTCGAGTAATACTGGGCATCCTCATTCTTCATCCTCACGGATTATACATGTAGGATACCTCATTTTGAAGCGTGGTAACCGACTATGAAGGAATACGATAGGTCCGTGCTATGGCTGGAATACTTCAATTCTTCAGTGAGTAGAAAGAAAGGGCGAAGGGTTCCCACAAATCAAGCAGTAAGATCTCCAAGGTTGCAAGAGCTTCTCGAAGCTGCTAGGAGGTTGGGATATGATCCACAGGCAGTCGAAGGATTTCATCCGAGGCATTTTCCAAATCCTTCTGGGCACGTTTCCATTCAAAAACTGAAACGGAAATCAGATTCGATCAAGGAGATCGCAACTATGCTTTCCGTTGTAAGGGGGGAGTCAAGGTCAGGAGCCAAGACCGGTGAATAGTACAGCAGATGAGGCGAGCGAATTTGAGTTCCCCATCATAATGCACCGCGAGGGGAAGAGTGGTATCTTTGTCCCTAAGATCAGTCTGACTTCAACAGCCCCTCCCATGAATCCAGCTTTCTACAACCCTCTTGGTGAATATAAAAGGGACGTGTTGGTCCACGTGGTGTCTAGCTACGCCGCGAGCTTCACTAAAGGAGTTCGGTTCGCAGATATCTTAGCAGGGGTGGGAGCTGGCGGTATTAGAGTGGGGAATGAGAGTAGAAATGTCGGTTGCGTCTTTCTAAATGATCTGAACCGTAATGCCATGCAACTTGCGAGCTTGTCCATCAACCAGAATGGGATCGGAGAGAAGTTCATCAGATCGGGCGAAGAGGCGAACTTCTTCCTTTCAAACCACTCTTCTATGGAAGAGAGATTTGATATTATTGACATAGATCCTTTCGGGTCCCCGGCGCCGTATCTGGACTCAGCCCTGAGAGCCATTAAGATTGGCGGTATATTAGGAGCGACATCTACTGATGGTCAAATCCTCTGCGGGCTATATCCGAATGTGAGCCTAAGGAAGTATGGAGGGTATTCGCTCAATACCGACTATTGTCAAGAGATTGCGATTAGGCTCATGCTAGGATCTCTTGCATTCGCGGCGTCTAGGCATAGCTTGGGAATTTCTCCAACCTTCGCCCATACAGAGAAGCATTATACTAGGATCTACGCTATGGTAACTGGCAACTCGGCCGACTTGGAGGGGAAACTGGGATTTATTTCGCAATGTAATGCTTGCCCAAGTCGTTCCGTTGGACCAGTCATGATTGGAGTCTGCCCGGACTGCGGCTCAAATTGCAAGGCAGCTGGACCCTTGTGGATAGGAGAGCTTTTTGACTTGCAATTCCTAACGAAGGCTGCAGAACTTCGTCCGGAACGTAAGCTAGAGCAAATGTTCGTCTCTGCCAAGGACGAGGTCGGACTCCCTGCGACTTTCTATGTCACTGATTCAATCTCTAGCCGGATTGGATGTTCGTCGGTTCCAATCCTTTATGTAGTCGACTCGTTGAAGGGACTCGGATATAAATCCTCCAGAACTATTCTAGATAGGAAAGGCTTCCGTACCGATGCTTGCACCGATGATATAATTGCGGTCTTCCGATCATATACGGATTAAATCTGGTAGCCAATATTAAGGAAGTAAACCTCACTACTTGCCTGTCGACTGGCAGGGGGCTTGATAATTTTTACCATTTTGAACATCTCCCTCAATGTGCCTCTCAACTCATTAAGTCTGGGACCATCGAAGGCCTTCGCCAGGAATACTCCACCTGTTTCAAGTATTTCCGGGAGCATCCCGATTACAGCTAATGTCATATCTATCTGGACTGAATGATCTATTTCCCAAATACCAATGATCTTTTGTGAGATATCGGATAGTACTACATCTGCCCTCCTTCCGAGGACTCTAATAACTCTCTCACCAAGATCAGATTCCCGTACATCTCCTACCAAGGTCCTGACGTTCCGCCCAACCGGAGTGATTGGGTCAATATCCACCCCAATTACCATTCCTCGCGCACCAACTAATTCTGATGCGGCCTCAAGCCATCCTCCGGGGGCAGCTCCGAAATCGATAATTGCCTGACCCCGTCTCATAAACAAGGCCTTGGAGTTTATCTGGGAAAGTTTATAGTAAGCCCGGCTTCTATGACCCTCTTCTTTTGAGAGTCGCCTATACAGATCTCGTTTAGCTTCTCGTAATCGCAAAATTCTTCTTAGTTTTTGTTTCCGTTATTCTTGATTTGGAGGGCGTATTGGTTCATTGCCCAATTCCTTATGAGATTGCACCGATGAGGTGTAACTAGGCCAGTCGAGGAGCATCTACCTCACTTGGGCAGGTCAGGCACGGGATTTGTTCAATAGATTCAACTCTCGCGGGTTTTAGGGCTGGTGTCAAAATGTATGTCCACCGTCCCGCGTCCAACCTCTGCTCCGGTCTAATCATTCCCTTTCTCTCTGATCTGATGGCGAGCCTGGATCCGTCTCGACTACTCACGTCTAATTCCTTCCAGAGAGAGCTTTGGAGAACTCCACCCTCAGCATGTTCAACAACCATTTTGTATATCATCGAGATAGGCTCTACATGGTGCTCGACGGACGAATTGGATTGTTTGTCTTGAGACATTTTTTGCAGCATATGAAAACACTGTCAGAAAGGTTTCAATCGAGAATCTATGATTTATCAACCTTTTCCTGATAAGCCGGCCTAAGTGTCTGCGTTATCGAGTAGCTATCAAGAATGTCCCGACACCTATTCCGCACCGTAACCTCAGTAACTTCCGCCAAATCCGCAACTTCGTGCTGGGATATGTGTTCCCCTAACATCACAGAGGAGATGTAAAGGTAAGCCCCCGCGAGACCGGCTGGAGCCTTCCCGCTAGATAGCCTCGAGTCCTGAGTCTGGGATGACAATTTCAAGGCGAGTCTTTCGAGCTTAGTATCTAGGTGGGCGACATTAACCAACTTCGAGATGTATTTCTGAAGAGGCTGTGGTGGCACGTACTTCTTTTCCACTTCGGTCAAGATGAGTCGGTAGTATTTCGCGACCACTCCCCTCTCTAACCCAGCTATCTTGGCCACTTCTTTCAAGGTTCTTCCTGTTCCACATTTCCTGCAAGCCAGATACACAGAGGCAGCGGCCATGCCAACAGTAGATTTGCTTTTTGCTACTCGTAGTTTTGCTGACGTTCTATAAATATGGGCAGCTGTTTCAGACGTAGACTTTGGTATATTCAGATTACTAGAGAACTCGCTGATTTTTGCTAAGACATTTGAGAGACCCCTTTCCGCTGATGAGGATGTCCTGATTCTCCTTTGCCACATCTTCATCCTTTCAACGGACGTTTGAGAATAACCGCTAGGTCGTTCGCCTCTGCTACTAGTTGTAGGTTCTCCGATCTCAGTGGTCAAACCGAAATCGTGCAAGGCTAGCGTCCGAGGAGAACCAACCCTGACTCGTTTCTGCTTTTCCTCCAGGTCCATTGCCTTCCATTCAGGGCCGGTATCAGCTTCTTGATCTAAAACGACGAGTCCGCAATTTGAACAAACGAGTTCACCTTTGTCATGATCCCCGATCAAGGATCCGCGGCAAAAGGGGCAGATCGATCTTGCTTCTGAAATCCGCAACGTCTTCAAAAGAAACCTTTCCTCTTCAGCGATACACTAGCCTACCTATAACTCTTTTAGAATCTTCGTCTGCCGGAATTACCGAAAGATACGGTGACCTCGTAGGTCCGAATACTTCCAGCACCTTACCAACCTTTTTTCCTCTTTCGTCGAAAATAAGTTCTCCACCTCTAATATCCCCTTTAGCCTTTATGATTAATCTTCCGCTTTTCGCAATATGAATAGCTGTCCCTATTGGCCGGTGAGCTATTTTCGGTCCCATACCACCATGAATGATAGAGTAGGTAAGTAAACCTTGATCAAGGCTACATAGACGTCGTTTCCTTGTCCTTGGGCACTCCTATGTTCGTAACCGATGCTACAGACGAGTGGATTTAATCTCTCTACCCTCTCCAACCCTCGTGTCGGATTTGGCTCAGGAGTTCCAAGCATCACCGCTTACCGAGCATGAACCTCAATCAATGCAAAACAAGGTAGCTGGGAGGCGGACTGGGCAGGCATCTCGTGGACGGCATATTACTCAGAGAAGGTCTAAACAGGAGCGATTGATCGACATAATCAGGGTTGTGACAGCGAATGGGCCCTTGCGGAGAACTCATATCCTTTATAAGGCTAATCTTACTTGGGGAGAGCTGAAGGAAGATCTCGACGCACTCGAAAAGGTTGGGGCAATCAAGATGATAGAAAATCGCGAGGGGATATTCTATCGATCGACCGAAGTAGGTCTGGAGCTTCTCGATCACTCGAGCAGAATCGTCACGATATTGACGGGTACAGCCCCCAAGCTGTAAACGATGAATTTTCGATCTGGAAGCGTACACTCCTTTTTCCGTCGCGGTCAGAAGATTGCGTTAATTCGTTGAAGATCTGAGGCAGAGTTTTGGAATCAGAAAGCTTCCCTTGCGACCATTGCGGCAAAGAGTTCGAGGGTTGGTTTCAGGCGCAACTACACTATACGGAGTGTCCGATGATCAATTCACTCAACTAACGCTTAGCCAACTTCAGTTCGATCAGCTAAATGTCATCTCCAAGAAGGAAGGAATAGAAAGACTAATTTCTCCTGCGTTAATCCGAGGCTAGTAATCGGCCAGTTGGGCAAGG
>JACZWF010000084.1 GCA_022572285.1 Nitrososphaerota archaeon
GTTTGATGACGAGGGTGGTCGACCAATTCGAATCTCAAATCCTGAGATTAGGCGGATGATCAGACTTGCCAAACCTACCAAGATGGATATTTTCTACGATCTAGGTTGTGGCTTCGGCCAGACGTTAATAATCGCAGCATCAGAGTTTGGGCTGGCCAGATGTGTGGGAATAGAGAGTAACGAGATAAGGTTCAAAATTGCAAGAAGACGGGTTGAGAAGTGGATACGTGCCAAAAGGGTTTCTAACGAACAAATCGTGTTGAAAAACGACACCATCGAGAGATTCATAGATGGGAAAGTAAGTGGTGTCAGTCCCAGAAAGGCTACCATTATCTATTACGGCCTAAATCCATTCGTCACTCTCGATTTCGATAGAAAGGGCGGCATAGAACAAGAGTATCCCCTTGTATCTTTAGATCGATGTGGCTTGAAAGAAGGCTGCAAAGTTATTACTCACTTCACAAATGGGATTTTCGCAGGCGTTAAACCCATAGATGTAGATTATCCGTTTTATCTCTACGAATATCCATTCAAGAATCATTTCTCGAAGTCAGAGTTAGTATGGTTACGGTCAGTGATTAGACGAGAGAATGGTACCAAGGGAATTGGTGTAGCTGAACTATGGGACGAGTTAGCTCATGATTACGGTGTAGAAAGCCACAGTCGAGAAGAGATTCTAGATAAAATAGACTCTTACAAGGAGCACCTGAAAACGACCAAATTTCCGGGTTCGCCATGAGTTGATAGACTATGATTTCATAGTCTTCATACTTCGGGAAACGTCTAGATGGAAATTACAGAAAATTCCGGAACGCATTTAAGATCCACAATGCGCATATATGCGCATGAAGGCCAGAGTAAACCTATCGTTAGATTCTGATACTCTCAATCGGTCAAAAGCAATCGGAATTAATCTTAGCCAATTCCTCCAATACAACCTAGATCATGCTCTAAAAAAACTAGAGGCGCCGGGAGTGGGATTCGAACCCACGAGTCCTCGAAGAGGACACAGGCTCTCAAGGCTTACGCTCCCCTCAAAGGGATCCGCGCATTATTGTGTTCCTGAGAGGTCCACTCTGCCTACGATCATTGAATGTATCCCGGCATCTCTTCCCGGCGCTCTGTGCTTCAAATCTATCAGTATTAATAGGTAATAGCCACTCTCACTCCAATAAAGATATGGAATGGTGCCACCTCTCTACATTCTCTCCAAACTTAAATAATCTCAAATCAGATATGAGTCTATGCCGAGCGACCCTGAACTTGAAATAATTAACCAGAGAAAGCTTCACGAGATCCAAAATCGTCAAGAGGCGAAAAAGGGTGGATCACCTGTCACGCTCTCGGACAAGGAGTTTGACAAGTTTATTGCTAATCCCAATCCTACAGTCGTCGACTTTTGGGCGGAATGGTGTGCCCCCTGCAGAGTTATGCACCCCGTCATAGAGAGATTGGCAATCAAATATGCAGGCAAAGTAGCATTCGGCAAGGTTAATGTTGACGAGAGCGAAGTCGCTGCCTCAAAATACGGAATCTTTTCGATTCCCACTTTCATGATATTCAAAAGCGGTCAAATAATTGACAAAGTGGTCGGGGCCGTCGGAGAACAGGGACTCGAGAAGGTATTCGTGAAGCACCTCTGAAAATGTCTCATCAATTCTGTTATCCTAATCGAGATCACAAATATTATGCCAGAGGCGGAAAATCTCTCCACTAGGGGAGCCGTACGAGATGACAAGGCAGAGGTGCTAGAGATATGTGAACGCGTCTATGGTGAGAGAGACTATCTCCCAGAGGTCTGGGATAACTGGGTTTCGAATGAGCCTAGTTCGGGTGAGTTTAGGATCGGTATGCTAGATGGTAGAATAGTAGGGTTTTACCATCTCACCTATAGAGGGAACCAGTCCTGGATGGAGAGTCTGCGAGTAGATGTTGACCGCAGGAGAATGGGTATCGGCAGGAGGCTGACGCATGACGCACTAGATCGAGTCACGGCGAAAGGGTCTAGAGTGATTCGTTTGGTGACATCTCAAAGGAACTTGGGATCGAGAGGTCTTTTCCGAGAGCAGGCCTTTGAGGAGGTCACCTATCCTCACTATATGAAATTTGATGGCGTGATGCACCCTAGCTCTGACAACAGTCTAGTTAGAAATCCAGAAAGAGATGAGATCGTGAAATTTCTTCACAGCTCGGGAAGCTTGGGAGGGCCACATTTCCTATCGCCTCTTTGGTGGAGGTGGTGGGAATTTGACGAGATGATGCTAGACGAGTTGCTAGAAAATGGGTCGGCACTAGGCTTAGGAGATGGTGGAAATTTAGATGCGCTTCTCCTCCTTAACACGACCTCGAGATTCGGATACAAGAATTCGGTTCAAATCACTTTCCTAGGCGGAACAATTCAGACGATGTACACTTTGACAAAACACATCCCCCGATACCTTGATAAGACTTCCGGCGACGAAGGGATTACAGGATACTTTTCCATTCCAGCGAGAGGCTCTGAAGCCGAGATGGCTCTTAGTCAGGCCAGCTTCGAGGATGGGACAAATCTTGTTGTTGTCCAGAAAATCTTGACTTGATGTCAAGGGGCCCATTGATTGTCCGTTATTCCTGCCTGGGAATTAGATTCTCTTGCGAGGACAAACAGCAGATCTGAGAGTCTGTTAAGATAGGCCCGAATTGCCGGACTTATTGTGTCATTCTCCCCCAAGGCTACTACTCCTCTCTCCACTCTTCGGCATACACTGCGAGCAACATGCAGGAATGACGCCGCTTTAGTTCCCCCTGGCAAAATGAAATTGGCCAGTGGAATAAGAGTCTCCTCTGCCTCGTCTATATTGTATTCAAGTCTCTGTACGTCATTCATAGTAATTCTATGAAAACCATAAAGTCGTTCACCAGGATCAGATGAGGGCGTCAGAGTCGCGAGTTCAGATCCAATCGAGAACAGATCTCGCTGGACCTTTTCTAAGATTTCATCAAGCTTCAAGTCCTTGTTCTCCGATCTCACTACTCCCAAGACGGAGTTGAGCTCATCCACATCTCCGTAGGCTGAAACGCGACCGGAGGACTTGCTAACCCTACTTGATGCTCCAAGCAGGCCTGTTTTCCCGTCATCTCCTTTTTTCGTATAAATCTTCAATCTGGCATTGATCGTTTGTCGAGACTTAAGAGATATTCTCTGCCGTGCCCTTATTCTGATATTTCTCGAGTGCCACCGCTTGCCCGGGCTCTATTGAGCCCGGTCGCATCCTTCTTACGTAGGTGATAGCATCTTGAGCGCTATACCCAGTTGCCATGAAGTAGGCCGCAAGGGCAGTTCCAGTTCGTCCTAATCCAGCGGCACAGTGAACCAAAACAGGAAGAACGTCTGCAATTGAAGAATGTATGAAACCCACTACCTCATCCAATTGTTTGGAGTCGGGTGCCTCATGGTTACGAATAAGAATGTTCTTGTAACGAAGGCCTCGCCCCGAGATCAAATCATTGGCCAATGGCTCTTCCGTAAGACTCAGGACGGATCTCACTCCCTGTTTTGAGAGGAAGTCCATCTCCTTGATAGAATAGGGCCTGCCTGATGCAGCAATTTTCCCTGCCTGAACCCATCCAAAGTTGGTGGGCTTGGCTATCAAGGCGCCGTACGCCTTGCGGTATAAGTCGCCGATCGCCATCTTTCCCTAGGTGGGCTAGGCTTGGCCTATAAATTCAGGCAATTCCTGGATTAACAGTGCTTAGCTTGTCTGGAAGGAATGTCCACAACCGCAAGACGATGTGACATTGGGGTTGTTTATCTTGAAGCCAGAACCCTCGATGCTCTCGACGTAATCCACTGTCGATCCCTTCAGGTATTTTGCGCTGAATGGATCAACGAAAACCCTCAATCCTTCCTTTTCTGTTATGATATCCTCTTCTGATGGACCATTCTCGAGGGCCATCCCATAGGTTAGGCCAGAACAACCACCCCCTGCAACATATAGTCTCAACCCTCCCTTGCTGACCTCCTTGTTTTCATTCTTAAGAAATTCGGCGACCTTCACCGCTGCTCGGGGCATAATAGTTACCAGCTCACTCTGACTCAACATCTTCTGTCTTGAGACAAGAAACCATTTGCTACGTATTAAGTATTTCTGACTCGTTCTTGATACTGAGTCGTCTCCGACGGTAGATTCAAGTGCTGAAGGATTGGATCCTTTCTACCGTGCTATTATCTGTTTTCAATATGTATGTTTTGTTGGGATCTCCCAAGAGTACCGAAATCTTCTTCGCAAAATCAGCCTTGGCACCAGTGCCACTTGGGCAAACAGGTAGTGACTTGAATTCTACCCCGGAGCCGCGAATATGCTCGATAAATCTCTTGAACGCACCAAAGTCGGACCAATCTTTCCTTGAGTCTTCACAGAAAGCAAACCACACATCAGATATGGAATTGAACAGAAGTTTTTCGCGGAGCTCCTCTAATCTCATTGCTTTAATTCACGAACCCTGATATATTAGATCTTATCCCGCATAGAACTCTTCCAGCCTGTCTCTAAACTTCCAAATTGGAGAAATCTCTCTAAGCTCGCTGATGATACGAGGGAGGACTGCGAGTAGACGGTCCACCTCCTTTTCATCGTTCCATCTCGATAGCGAGAAGAGGATAGTTCCATATCGTTCTACCTCTTCCACACCTATGGCTTCCAAAACGTGAGACAAGTCCAGGTTCTTTGAAGCGCATGCTGATCCAGTAGATGCGGATATTCCATGTTTATCGAGTTCCATAATCGCTTGCTCTCCCTCCACACCAAATATACCCATCATAGCATTATTGGGTAGCCGTTGTTCTCGATGACCGTAGAGGGAAGCTCCTTCTACCGTTCCCAAGATAGAGTCTATGATCTTGTCTCTCATCTTTTTTAGGCGCTTTCCGTCGGATTCCATTCTTTGTTCGGCAATCTCGGCAGCCTTACCCATTCCGACGATGGCTGCAATATCCTCTGAGGCTGACCTTAACCCTCGTTGTTGGCCTCCGCCAAAGATTATCGGTTCTATAGGAGTACCATCTTTGATGAAGATGCCTCCAACTCCTTTTGGCCCTGAGAGATCGTTCGAAGGTATAGTAAGTAGGTCGATTCCTAAACGAGCTACATCAATGGGGATTTTTCCTGTCGAGCCTGTGGCGTCGACGTGAAGGAGAATTCCTTCACTGCGTGTCACTGAGCTGAGCTCCTCAATTGGTTGAATTGTTCCAATCTCGTTGTTTGCATGCATGATTGAGACTAGAATTGTACCAGGCTCAATGGCATCTTTAAGAAAACTAACATTCACGATCCCGTCAGCTCCGACCGGGAGAATGGTTATCTTGAACCCACGTAATTGTAGGTACTTCGCAACGTTCGTGATCGAGACATGCTCGATTGCAGATATGATTAGATGGTTTCCCCTTTTTCTATTTCTGAGCGCAACCCCTCTCAAAGCGAGGTTGTTTGATTCTGTTGCCGATGAAGTAAAGTAGATTTCGCCTCCTGGATCGGCTGAGCCAATGAGTTTAGCCACTCTCCGTTGTGCATCCAACAATGCAGCTCGTGCTTCCTGACCCAAGGAATGTAGAGACGATGGGTTTCCATACTTCGTGGTCATGTACGGTATCATTTCATCTATGACATCCGGGTCTACAGGCATGCCTGCGGAGTAATCGAAATTTACCCTGTTCCCCATCTCGCTATTCATGCCATGGTTCCTCAAACGTATCAACCTAGCTTAATGACCTTTATTCCATAAGGTATCGTAGGAAAACTAGTACTGAGAGAGCTAGATGCTTTTCTAATATTTATGCCTTGTACGGCTACTATTAGGGAGTAAGCTCGTCTACTTTTCCGTCGTTTCTTGCTCTGAAAAAGGTATCAATATGCATGGTGAATAGGCCGTTTGCTATGATTCCAGGAACCTTGAGGAGATTCATCTCCATCTCTCTAGGATATTTTATCGTTCCAAAGTCGGCCTCAAATATCAAATTGCCATTCTGCGTGAAATATGGATATCCCTTTTCGAGACTTCTCAGATGTGGTTTCCCTCCGAGTTCCTTCAGTTTCCCCTCGACAACATCCTTCGAATAAGATGTGACTTCGACAGGCACGGTCCTGGTTAAGTTCTCAACAAATTTCGATTCATCTGATACGATGATCCTTTGTTTTGACACCTCTATCATCACCTTCTCTCGGAAGTGAGCTCCTCCACCTCCCTTTATCATATTGTAACTGGCATCCACCTGATCAGCTCCATCTACTACAACATCGATCGCCGTTAGTCTTGATGAGTGTTCTAACTTGATTCCATTTGCAGAAGCGACCTGCTCTACCTGGATAGAAGATGGAACTCCCGAGACAATGATCTTTTCTTTCCTTACCCTTTCTCCAAGCGCAACTACGAACGCTGCTACCGCGGAACCGCTGCCTAGGCCGATCAATGACCCGTCCTTAACCAGGGATGCGACTTGCTCACCCATTGCCTTCAGTGCAGACTGCAAGCTCATTAGCTCTCAACATCCATCTGCTCCAATCTGGCAAGCGCTTCGAGTACTTCGTTTTTTATGGCTTTCACCCGTTCGTCTGCCGCCGGGACATCGAGAACGTCAACATTCTGAGGTGGAGGATTAGGTTCGGACTTTTCAATGCTTACTGGAGCTCCGGCTATCTCCTTTCGCATCTCCTCAGCCTTTGGCGATTCTACCGCAGGAGTCCTAACTCTCTCTTTTGGCGGCTCGAGTGGTGGAATCTGTACCCGAAGTGGTCCCTTGACCTGCTCTAGCTTAGACATCAGCTCTCCTAGTCTTCTTTCCATCTGCGCAATCTTGGTCTTGAAGAGATTCAGCATTTCTTCTCTAAGATTAGCCAGCTCGTTTGCCTCCATGATTAATTCAGAATCCTGGAGCTTTTCATCCAGCTTCCTAATCTGTTCTCGGTATTTAGTTGATAGGAGCTCTCGTTCCCTTCTTGTTATTCTCTTATCAACCTCTGCCTGATAGACCCGTGTTAGCATATCAGCATGCAGCTCTTTTTCAAGTCTCAGTGCCTTATACTCGCTCCTTGCCCGCTCAACTTCGAACT
>JACZWF010000085.1 GCA_022572285.1 Nitrososphaerota archaeon
GGCACTAGAATCAGCTCACGCTTTTGCGGAGGTTGCAAAAATGGCGCCTAAAATGGGGAACACTCAATCAATAGTACTTACACTCTCGGGCAGAGGAGACAAGGACACGGGTATCATTGCCAAGTATCTCAAGGAGAACCGATAGATGAAGGCCCTAGAGAGGGTATTCGAAAATGCTCGCAAGGAGAAACGTCTTGTTCTCTTGGGCTTCGTGACAGGTGGAGATCCGTCCCTTGAACTCACGCCAAAGATTGCCCGATCTCTTGTTGACGGTGGTGTAGACGTTGTCGAGCTCGGTATCCCCTTCTCCGATCCCATCGCAGATGGACCTTCAATTCAATCTTCCAGTATGAGAGCTCTCCGGTCTGGAGCTACCCCCTTCTCGATCCTGGAGACGGCAGAGGAAATCGTCAACGATCTGGATGTTCCGGTTGTATTACTGAGCTACTTTAACAACATTTTCAGAAAGGGAATAGACGAGTTCATAGCTCTCGCTGCGAAATCAAAAGTATCTGGGGTAATTATTCCTGACCTTCCTGTCGAGGAATCTGGTGAATTCGTAAACATTGCGAGAGGGAGAATGATTGATACCATTTTTCTTGCAACTCCGGCAACGCCAGACGATAGACTCGAGAAAATAATTGATTCCACCACTGGGTTTCTATATTTGGTCACTATCTTCGGTGTCACCGGAGCGAGAGAGTCCGTGACTGATTCGGCAAGAGAGGTGGCAAAAAGATTTGTACAACGAGTACATGGTAGAATCCCCGTCGCAGTAGGATTTGGTGTATCGAAACCCGAACATGTGCAGCTTTTCTCGGAGCTTGGAGTCGATGGTGTAATAGTAGGCAGTGCACTAGTAAACATCATAGAAAGAACAATAGGAGATGAACCATCAATGTTGAGTGAATTAACCAAGTTCGTCAAGAGCCTAAAGGCTGCGACCAACGTCAGATTATCCGATATCTAGGAATGAATTAATTACTTGATTTTGAAAGTTGCTGGTTTCAACCCGATCAGGGGAACAAAGAGCTCCTCCTCAGTCAACCCCCCGTGATGTCCTCTTAGGACCGTCTCATTTCTGGCTTTCTTGTACCGGTATCTGAAAGTTACACCTTTCTCGGATAGGACCGTGAACTCCCCAATGGCTTCTCTTACTCCTTCCCTAACTCTTCCTCTTCCAAAGAAACCGTCGTCAAATAGTTCATCGCTTTTGAATATTCCTAGCTTTCCAGCGAACTTCTCGAAGAATCCCAATACCTTATCCTCCCTTCCTGCAATCACCTTGAGAAAGGATGCCCTAGAGTCTCCTGATGGTGGTCTTTGGAGGTTCTTCATTAGGGATGGGTATTCGTTTGCTATGATAGATTCGTTCCTCTCGGCCGTAACTAGTCCGTGATCTCCCGTCATCAGAACACTCGTACTCCGCGATTGAGTTCGAGTGAGCTTTCGGATAAACTCGGTGTAAAAACTGAAAAGGAAATTCCGGAAGATTGCCTGTGCCTCTTCGGTCTCAGGACCGTAGATGTGAGAGCCTGTATCCAATGCATCCCAGTAGCAAAAAATTAGCGGAACCTTAGCTCTAACTTGCTGAGCGAGAGATATGAAAAGGTCGGCCGGATTGACATAGGGAATAATGGAAGACCCCTTGTGGAGAATTCGGGAAAGAATGCTACTACGGTAGATTGATTTTGTAAGCACAGTTGACTCTATTCCGGCATTAGCGAGAGACTCGTAGATTGTGTGACTCCCTAGATAATTTTCGGGAACTAGACCTGCTCTTACTAGTCCCCCGCTGATCGGTTCGATGGCGGGGGTGAATTTTATCATGTTCGCGACCGTCCCAAATTCCTTAAGGAACATTGTATGGCCAATAATACCGTGTTCCTGGGGAGTCAGGGCAGTATTCAAGGACGTTAGCGCTGTTGTGGTTGTTGTTGGAAAAGTGGAAGTTATCGGTATCGTTAACCCAGAATCGACCACTGCTCGTAAGATATGGCTATCTCTTCCATTCAAGGATCTCTTCATGAAATTGTACCCTAACCCATCCACCAGGATTAGGATAATGGTCTCAGATCCCTCGAAGACTTGTTTTATCGACTCGTCATCGATAGCGTCAGATCTTTTTCCTAGAAAGTGATTGAGGATAGTTGCCGACAGGTTTGGAAGAGAGTACTTTGAATAGTGAGGCCTTAGAAGACTCCCCTTCTGTTTCCCTTTTCTCAGTTCCTTCAAAATCGTATTAGCATATTCATCATCCATTCGACATTCAATCCGTCCTTATTTGTGAGTGAGTATGGCTACCCCCTCACCGTCAACTATGCAGAAACCGAATCTCACAAATTGGATTCTTTCCCCTTTTCGCAAGAGACGAGTTTTGGGTTCCCCTAAACCTTTCACAATTTCCATACTATCTTCGTTACGGATCTCCCCTTTGAAGAGCGGTCCTGGAATTCTTACCTCAAACTGGACCGCATCTTCAGGGACCCAGTGAATTCTCTTGATTCCATGTATGTTTTCGTCACCTGCGAACGTCCCGCCTATTCTTTCACCTCTCTTGGTCAGCTGGACATTGAAGAGGTCCATCAATCTAATAATTTCCCCATCCTTGAACCTCTCCGCATCCGTTTTCGAGATATAAAACCGCCCTCTAGTTTCTACTTGCCTCTTCCCAAGATCATTATCTGGATGATGTTTCAATACTACGGATATGGACGGAGCATTGTCGACAACCAATTTGACGGGATCTCTTACGAATAGATACCGCTTGGTGCTTGGATCAATGATCTTCCTGTTGATTGACTCCAACAGATCCCAAGTCGGTTCGGATTCACTCTTGCTTCGGCCCATGCCCTCGACGAACTCTCGAATTGCTTCGGGGACTATGCCTCTTCGCTGTAGGCCAATTAGGGTAGGGAGCCTGGGGTCGTCCCAACCCTCAACCCATCCCTCCTCGACAAACGACTTCAGGATCCTCTTTGAGACGGGAGTGCCTCTCAAGGTGAGCCTCGCGAACTCTATTAGTCGCGGCTTCCTCATATCCAGCGCATCCAGGATCCTGTAATAGAGTTCGTCCCTTAGCTCGTATTCCTTACTTCTCAGAGCATGAGTTACCCCGTCCATACTGTCCTCAAGCGGAGCCGCAAGATCGTATGTTGGCCATAGCCTATACTTGTTCCCCGTTAGGGGATGGGGAAGATCAATTATCCGAAGCATTGTAGGATCTCTTAATGCAGTATTAGGATCCTTCATCTGTCCAATGAATCTTACTACTGCTTCGTTCTCTCGATAGGATGAAAATAGATTATCCCAATGGTCCTGTGACCATTCTATCCCCATCCGTCTATGCTCACATTCTTTCCCGCGAGCTCGATTCTCTTTCATAATGGCTTGGTTACATTCACAAACGTAAAGATGTCCGAGATCAATCATTCTTTTGGCTAGGCCATAGATCTTTTCGACATCATCTGAGGTATTCTTGATTACATCTGGTTTTATTCCTAGCCAATCGACCCCGGATGAAATTGCTTCATAATATTCAATTTTTTCCTTAGCCGGATTAGTGTCGTCAAATCTAAGTATCAACTTACCGGAGTACATTTTCGCGTATTTGTGATTCAATATCACCGCTTTCGCGTGACCGATGTGTGGATAACCATTGGGTTCGGGCGGGAATCGAGTTATCACTTTCCCCTGTTCAGCCTCCTCGAGCTCCGGAAGCTTTCTTCTTTCTTCCTTCTTCTCTGTTAGATGGGCTAAGGTTGTTGGATAGTCTAGGTCCAGTTTTGTAATTTGTCTGTCTTGGCTTAAGGAGTTAATCTCAGCGGTAACAGCCTCAATCAGTGGAATTATATCTTTTGCCTGCGATCTTAGGTGTGGGAGTTCTCCTAGAACCTTCCCAATTACTGCCCGTGGATCAGCTGTTCCACCGTGTCGATAGGCATTAATCAGGGCGTGCTTTATCGCTTCCCGTCTTACGGAACTTTCATCCAATGGCCTACCAATCCCTGGTCACCATATACTCCGTTATCTCTCTAAGCCCAGACTTTTCCTTTCCGTTCTTGAGGCCGCCAAAAATATTTTCAAATTCATCTAATGCGACTTTCGAGAGGTTAAAGGCGATTTTCTTTGCATAATCGATTGAATCGTACTTTTTTATGAGCTCGAGAACCTCACCGACATCAGATTCTTCTTTGCTTACTCGCTCCTTCCCCAAGATCTCCTTAATCCTGGCCTTCTCAAACTCCGTGGCGGAGTTGAGGAGATGAATTAGTATAAGCGACCTTTTACCTTCCAGGATATCTCCCGCGCTCTCCTTACCATACTTACCTTCTGCTGAGAGATTAAGGATATCGTCACGGATCTGAAATGCTATGCCCAAACTCTCTCCGAACCTTACAAAGTCATCTTTTCTTAGCTTTGGTCCCTCCGGGGAGATCAGAAATCCTACTCTAGCGGGAGTGATGCAAGTATACCATGCCGTTTTTTTCCTGCACATTGTTAGGTAGTCCTGCTCCCTAATATTCCAGTTCCTCGTCTCAACCCATGATAGCTCCATATGCTGGCCTTCCGTTGTCTCACTTAGCATATTCAGGAATTCTTCTTGTATTACCATAGTAAGCGTCTCGCCTAGTGAGTCCTTATTCTTAGTAAGAACCTCCCACATCTTGCCATGGAGGGCATCACCGGCGTTTATTGCCAGAGGGACGTTGTATTTTTTCTGCAGGACCGGCTCTCCCCTCCTCAGCTCGGAGGCATCCTCTACATCATCATGGATCAGGATCCAGTTTTGAAATAGCTCCAATGCCGTTGCGGTTAAGAGCGCTCTCTTGACATCACCTCCGAAAGCAGCACTTGTCAAGAGACAAAACGATGACCTAAGGCCCTTTGCCGGGCGCATAGGGTAATCGCGCATCATCTGGTACAACAACTCAATTTCTCCGATAGGATGGCTCTTAGGGAGAACTTCTAGTATGGTCTCGTCGATTAACTTCTTGTTCTCCTGTAATATCGTTTGCAGCTCAGTCATAAATTTCCCTCCTACTCACCGTCGATCCAATACCGAAGTGGGGCAGTTATGATGTAATCGGCAATCGAGAGATCCTGAGTGTCCTTTGCTCCAACCAAGAACATGGTCGCCCTTACTTGTTGTATTGTCTCTTCTATAAAGTGAGTGAGAGATGCGTAGGATTCCGCGGCATGTTTTAACATAGGATGAGCTAGTCCCGCTACGCTGGCCCCTATAGCAATGCATTTTGCAACATCCACTCCGCTTCGGAGGCCACCAGAGGAAATTATTGGTATTTTCACTGCCCTCTTTGTCCCGATCAGACTCGCCGCTGTTGGTATTCCCCAATCCCATAATAGATCTCCAAGTCGTGCCTTCGCACGGACGCGTTTTCCCTCCGCTCGGATCTGCTCCACACCAGCCCAACTCGTTCCACCCAATCCTGCAATGTTTATTGCACTAACGCCGCTTTTTTCGAGCCGTGCGGCAACCTCGGCAGATATCCCGGCCCCCACCTCCTTGACAATTACAGGAATGTGCAACCGTTGAGAAAGCTCCTTGACTCTATCCAAAACACCTCTAAACTTTGGCTCACCCTCAGGCTGGATTACCTCCTGAAGAGGGTTTAGATGAATCGCAAGTGCATCTGCATGAATCATTTCTATGATCCTCTTCACGTCTTCAATTGAGAGCCCCTCTGCTAGCTGGGCTCCACCAATATTTGCGTAGATGAAAGCGTTTGGAGCCTTCTTGCGTACTATTCGGTAGGTCTCGGCCATTAATGAGGATCCCAGTCCGGCTCTTTGACTACCTACTCCCATTCCTAGGCCGAACTCATGGGCCGCTTGGGCTAGTCGACCGTTTATCCTCGTGGCAGCGGGCGTCCCTCCAGTCATAGAGTCAATAAGGATCGGTGCAGCGAGCTCAAAGCCCAGAAATGATGTAGATGTATTGATCTCGTCTAGGTCGAGTTCAGGTAACGCGTTGTGAACTAGGTTTACGCACTCTAGAAGAGTCGAGGAGCTCCTTGATTGGACTCCTTCTTTGAGAGCTATCATCAAACCTTCCTTCTTCCTATTTTGTATTTTCTGTTGGGTCCGCCGCGTATTGCTCCTCCTCCTTGGTCGACCTATCTCGGCTCGGAGGTTAGTTTTCATAATTGAAACCTCGGATTACGGTTCCTCCATCTTTTTCTCCCTTTAACGCTTTCATCAATCGGTCTCTCCTCAGCCCATTAGTGAAAAAAACATCAATGCCTTGTCCGGCTATTCTCATAGCTTCAAGAACTTTGCTCTCCATTCCACCTGTCACATCATTCCTTACTTTTGAGAATGAAAGTTTGTGTATCATCCCTCGATCTAGCTCTCTGAGTATGGGAGATTTCTTCCCAGGTTTTTCAGAAATACCGTCAACATCGGATGCGAAGACAATTCTCTCGGGCTTGAGCAAGATTGCGAGATCTCGAACTATCACATCTCCTGACATAATTCTAAATCCATTTTCCCCCAACATAACGTCTCCATATGTAAGTGGGATTAGATTAATTTTCATGATTTCCGTTATCACTTTGTTAGCGTGAGTTTCTAACTTGCCTTCGCGATAGAGAGCTATAGGTGGGAAAGAGTAGATATTCAGACCCGATTCTTGGAGAATCTTCGTCAGGGATAGGTTCAGGTGTAACACTGAATCTCTCGTTCTAGCAATTCCCTCGGGGTTCCTCGTTTCTTCCCCCGAGTCAAGCCCGAATCTTCCTGCATTGTAGTGCCCAAAGGATCCTGCCCCATGAACTATTATGAGAGGTACGCGGGACTCCTTCAATGTAGTTGCCAGTTGGGCGATGGCCTCTCTGTTGATAGTCAACGGTGTAGCCTTTTTTGTTATTACTGAACCCCCAAGTTTTACTATAATCATTCCTCTTCCCAGCTCCTAGCGCCCAGCTGTGGAGCTTTGAGAAGGAATGCCCTCCGTCCGGACTCCTTAAGTGCTTCAACTACGTTATTACTGATATGTGGTGGAGCAAGAGCAATGATGCTCCCCCTTCCCCCGGCCCCGGTAATCTT
>JACZWF010000086.1 GCA_022572285.1 Nitrososphaerota archaeon
GCATAGGCGAATTCGGATCGGGTCTCAACAGCCGGATCTTATCGGAACTGCCGGGTTGCCGATTCACTGATGTGGACTTGGCCTGCTCGCCGTCCTTCAGGTCTCGCCGGTAGCGTCCGAAGTCGAAGATGATGTCTTCTTTGATTTGGGTTGTGGATGGGGTCAGAATCTAATAGTTTTTGCGTCCGAATCTAGAATCAAGAAGTGTGTGGGAATAGAGTCCAATGAAAGTCGATACGTAGAAGCTAAGAGAAGGGTCAGTCGTTGGCCTATGCAAGTATCATCTAGAATCACGATAGTCAAGGGGGATCTCTTTGAACTGTTAAGGAAGGGGTACGTTGAGAAAGGCGGCATACGAACGGACCTCAAGCAAGCCACGATCATCTTCTTTGGGCTTCATATCGATCGTGTCGATATTGATTACATCCAGAGATGGCTAAGAACTAATCAGCAAGAAGGATGTAAGCTTCTTTACTACTTCAATCATCTCATTCCTGAGATCATGCCAGATGATGTGGAGTATCCGTTCTATCGTTAAAGATTTGAAACAAGGGGTGGGCGTCTATCTTTTAGGCGACCGAGAAGAACCATGGATTGGCTAGAGGCAGTTACTCAAAAAACCAAATCATCAATTCCGAATAAGAGACTGACTCTCCAGGAATTGTGGGACGAGCTCTCCCATGATTACAACGTAAAGGACACTAGAGAAGTTGTGGATGAGTATAAAACAAGAATTGCCAGAGTCATTCGAGGATAAGGGTAGCACTGATAACCGGAATTCATTTAACACGGCATATGCGCATATATGCGCATGAAGGCCAGAGTGAACTTATCATTAGACTCTGATACTCTGAATAGGTCAAAAGCAATCGGTATTAATCTCAGCCAATTCCTTCAATACAATCTAGATCATGCTCTAAACAAACTAGATGTGAATGCGGAGGGTGGGATTCGAACCCACGAACTCCTGAGAGACAGGAGCCTCGGTCCTGCGCCTTTGACCTGGCTTGGCAACCCCCGCACTGAGGTCTTCGACAAACCCAAGGGCCCCCAATGTTTGGCCCGTTAATATTCGTAACAAAATCCTATTCACAGTTGGGACAAGCCTTATAGCATATCTCGTGTTTTTTTGGCTCAAATAGATGACTTATGCCCAAGAAACGCGCAGTTAGGAAGAGTAGCAATCGAAACATCTACATCGGTATCTCCGTGGTAGTCGTTGTGGCAGGTGTTGCGGGGATTTACTTTTTTTTCGGAAGCTCAATCACGCAAGCTACCTCACCTCAGATCAATCCAGCGGATTTCAACCTTCCAAACCGCCTCGGCGCCGAGGATGCGCCGATTACTATTCTAGAGTTTGGTGAATATCAGTGTCCGAATTGCGCCTCTTTTTATAGGAATACCAAAGATCTGCTCGTTTCCCGATATGTCGATTCGGGCATCGTGAAAATATACTTCAGAGATTATGCTTACTATGGACCTGATTCGACCAACGCTGCAATCGCAGCTAGATGCGCCGGCGATCAGGGTAAGTATTGGGACTATCACGATGTCCTATTTTCGACGCAGGGACAGATTAACTCGGGCTGGGCAAACAAAACCCAACTGGTGGGCTTTGCCGTCATAATAGACCTAGACATGCCAACATTCGCCAGTTGTCTCAATTCTGGAGACTATCTGAGCGAGGTCGAAAGTGATTTTGCGGAAGGTGTTAGGCTAGGTGTAAGAGGGACCCCCACTTTCGTAATAATAGGGCCTGACGGAAGACAACAGATCATCGTCGGCGCCCAGCCATTTAGTGCCTTCGAGCGAGTGATAGAGTCCTTGTTGATAGGTTGATAATACTTGGTATCATTAATCGCCGTCCGACTGGTCTATAGCCAGGCTAAATATTTCATGCTAGCTATCGCAATTGCATTTTCCGTCGCGATAACAATGTTTTTCCTCGATGGATTCCTATTTCTCTCTCCCTTCCCTGTCTTCTTTCTACCCACCGAAAAGCTTCTCGAGTTCTCACTTCTCGTGCTTATCTCAGGGCTATCTGGTTTGGTAGCTCCGATGGCAATCTACAGCTATTCCAACCTTCGAAGTAGGAAGGTGGGCCAGGGAACCCTCGGTGCCTTCGGTTCATTATTTGGAATGGTTACAGGAGTTTGTGGCTGTAGTTCAGTGGGATTCGCCTTGATTACCTCTCTTGGCGCCGTAGGTACGGCTGGGACAGCCTTCTTATCAAATTTTCAAATACCACTGCGATTGCTTTCCATCTCACTTCTGACTGTGTCACTCATTTATGCAAATAGGTCGATTACAAAAGAATGTAAAATAAATCCTGCCACTCTAGGCGAACCTGCAAGGATAGAAATACGCCACCACTAGCCCAATTAGAGAACCTGATATACACTTTTAGGGCAAAAAAGCTTCTCTAGAGTTAGATGAGTGGATTAACCTATCTCGCTGCCTTCTTGCTCACCCTCATTCTAATTGGAGTCGGGCCTATCTACTCACAATCTGCGGAATGGAGTTCTAAGTCAGCAATGCCTACTTCTAGGACAGAAGTCGTTGGAGCTGCCATTGGAACTATGATCTATGCGGTGGGTGGCTTTGACTCAGGACGGCAGACACTATCGGTAGTAGAAGTATATGACGTAGAGAAGGATTCCTGGCTCGAAGTCTCATCCCTTCCGATCCCTCTCCACCACACGACAGTCGTAACATATGATGGGATGCTCCATGTTATAGGTGGCTACACGACCTCTCCTCAAGGAGGCTGGCTGCCGTCAGATCGACATTTCGTTTATCAACCTGAATCAGACACCTGGTCAGAGCGGGCCAGAATGCCTACAGCTAGAGGAGCTCTTACTGCTCAAGAGATCGACGGCCGCATCTACGCTATTGGGGGCGCTACCACTTCAGCAATCCTCGCAACAAATGAAGCATATGATCCCATAACAGATAGTTGGGAAACCTTGGAACCGATGCCAACACCCCGAGAGCATCTCGCCTCCGGCAAAGGTGACGGAAAGATTTACGTCATCGGTGGAAGAACTGGTGGGCTAACGACAAACCTGGACATTAATGAAGAATATGATCCGATTACTAATTCATGGGCGAAGCGATCTCCAATGCCCTCTCGTAGAGGCGGCTTGGTTGCTGCAACTGCGGGCGGCAGCATCTTCGTCTTCGGGGGTGAATCTCCTGAGGGAACATTCGGAAATAACGAGCAGTACTTTCCATCAAACGACACTTGGAGAGTGAGGCAACGAATGCCCACCCCACGACACGGATTGGCTGCCGTGACCGTGGAGTCCAGCATCTATGTCATCGGCGGTGGCCCAAGACCAGGATTCTATTTCAGTTCAGCAAACGAGGTCTTCTCTCCCCTCGAGTTACAACCAGTCGAGGTTGAGCTTCAACCCCCCGTTGAAGCTCCAGATCCTATTCCCCTCCCCGAACCAATCGTAGAGCCTCCTGAACCTCCACCCGCGCCGCCAGAACCTATAGTGGAACCTGCCCCTGAACCACAGGTTCCAGTGATTCCGGATCCTGGGCCTGAGGCTATAGTTGAAGCTCCTGAAGAGGTTCTTATTCCTGAACAACCCTTACCAGAGCCGTCTGCGAATGATGCGTTAGAATCTAGTTCTAACAGGATGCCTTCTTTACTCCTTACCCTATTACCTATAATTGGCGCTGTTATTCTGATCTTGCTTTTTGTGGTTATTGTTAAGAGAAAGAATTAAGAACATTCGTGATTCAATATCAACATTCCCATGAATAAGGACGATCCGCTTTTCGGAGCATCAGCACCAGACTTTTCATTAAATGATCACGAAGGGATATTGAGATCCCTTAAGGACTATTCGGGCAAGAAGTTAGTCCTATATTTCTACCCGAAGGATGATACTCCGGGTTGCACCAAAGAGGCCTGTGGCTTCAGAGATTCACACAATACAATCCGAGAAGTCGGAGCAGAGGTAGTTGGTGTCAGCAGGGATGACCTTTCTTCTCATCAGAGATTCAGAACAAAGTATTCGCTCACATTCCCTCTCCTTAGCGATCCCGAAGGGACGGTATCAAAACGCTATCAGGTCTACAAGATGAAGAATCTTTATGGGAGGCAATCCATGGGCATCGAGAGATCAACCTTCATTATTGATGAGAAGGGAGTTATTACCGGGGTCTTTAGAAAAGTCAGAGTAGATGGTCACCTCGAGGAAGTCCTGGGTTCATTAAAGTAGAGTAGGTTCTCTATTTGCCGGTTGCAATAGCATCCAAGACTGCATCGCTGAAGAAATCCTCTCTCAACCTGAATTGAGTTTCGTAGACCTTCCTATAGAGGCCATTTTTCGCGAGTAACCCTGCGTGGGTCCCCGTCTCAACTATTCTTCCGTCCTCTATTACAACGATCTTGTCTGCTCTGCGCACTGTCGAAAGCCTATGTGCAATGATGAATGTCGTCCTCCCATTCATCAAACGCTTAAGGGCACCCTCAATCAAAATTTCTGATTCTGAATCTATATTAGAGGTAGCCTCATCTAAAATAAGAATAGAAGGGTTGCGAAGTAACGCCCTTGCAATGGCAATTCTCTGTCGCTCTCCGCCCGAGAGTTTAACGCCCCGTTCTCCTATAGGGGTATCATAACCGTTTGGAAGAGAGGTAATGAAGTCATGAGCGTTAGCGGCCCTTGCGGCTTCTTCTAGTTCCGTGTCGTTCGCTCGTAGGTTACCATACGATATATTCTCTTTAACTGTACCAGAGAAGAGAAACGTCTCCTGGAGGACTACCCCAATCTGTTCCCTTAAGGAACGTAGCTTCAATTCTTCAATCGGATAGCCATCTATGGTAATTTGTCCCTCAGTAGGATCATGGAATCGCATAAGGAGATTCGCAACGGTGGTCTTACCAGCTCCACTTCGTCCCACCAGAGCAACAACCTCGCCTTTCTTGGCGCTAAGAGAGAAATCTCGGAGGACTGGCCGGTCGGAGTCATATCCAAAGGAAACATTTTGAAAGGTCACATCGCCCTTAATTCGGGGTTCGGCACTTCCTTCCTTGGCAGGTTCCTGAGGTACATCCATTATCTCGAAGAGTCTCTCCGTAGCTGCCATCCCTCGCTGGATAATTAGATTCAACTTGCTCAGACTCATTACTGGATTATACAATCTGGTCAAGTAAGCGAAATAAGCAACAAGTTGGCCGACTGTGAAACTTCCAGATATTACAGATGGAGCCGCAAACCAGACAACGATGGCTGTACCAATGATCATGATTATTTCCACGGTTGAGCCATATATCGACCATGCCTTTGCCGCCTTTACATTCGCATTCATGCTCTTGATCGATTTATCGGAGAATCGCTCAACTTCAAACCCTTCTCTTGTAAACGCCTTTACTATTCTGATTCCAGATATTGTCTCCTCGGCTCTTGACGCGATCTCACCAGTGTTCTGTTTTACAATCCTCGATATCTCTCGGATTCGCTTTCGCGAATAATACACCGTAAAGGATAGCAGTGGAAATGTAATGAAAACCAGTAGTGTGAGGGAGAAGTTCATAAATAATAAGATGGAAATCGCGCCAACCAACATCACCAGCTGAACGCCCAGAATTGTAGTGCCGTAGGTGATTAGGTCTTCTACGTCATCCACATCATTGGTCATTCTTGAGACGAGATCTCCAGTCTGGCGTTTTTCGAATATTCGGATCGGAAGTCTCTGCAGGTGCCAGTAAAAATCGATTCTCAACTTATGGATGATCCGCTGACTGGTTCGAGATAATGTGATGTCCTGAAGATACGAGAAAAACTGTCCTATTAGGACGAGTAATACTAGGCCGCCTGCGACCCATGGTAACAAACCAAGATTGCGCCCAATGATGACTTGATCTATTAGAACAGTTCCGGTAATCCATGGAACTGCCAGAGCGAACACGGTAGCTATCACCATGAAGATTACTGCTCTTGCAATATCCATCCTGTGAGGCCCTACATAGGGGAGAAGCCTTCGAGAAACCCCTCGTGAATTGGTCCTGGGAATGCTCTGGTTTGAAGAAACGGTTCTATCATACCTATGTCGGCGTGAAGAAGACAGTTACTAACACGCACCTACTTTCATTCTGCTTTCTGGACGCATTTAATCTTTGGAATTGTAAAATGGTGATATGGAAAAGGGGACATAGAGATGGTAGCATGCGTAAATTGTGGTTTCGTGAAGCAAGGTGAGTTTACTTTGTCACTGGATGCCTCAAGAACCTAACAGATGAATCAGACTGGTGTGATCTCCAAAATTGGAGACCCTAGAGCCCTATAATCTCAGTACAAGGATGACTTTAAGACAAAGTTCAAAAGAGGAACCCAGAGGAAAAGATTCAGTGAGATTTACTCCAATACGGATTCATTAATCTTTGACAACCATGAGTTTAGAGGGGCAATGACTTTTGAATACTTGAAGCATACATCGACGAGGGCGTCCGATGCGGCGGTCGTTTGGTCGATCCGAGGTGACGTGGCATAGAGAGCGTTATACCGAAGAAGATTCTCACGTGGGTGCGAAGGATCATAGCCAGAGGGGATGCGTTTGAAATTCTGACCCCCTAATTCATATTTTCCTTTCTTATTGATCGTATCGAGGACCGACTGTAACTCTCGGCCCACCTTTTCATCTGCAGCGGCTTCCCTATACGCTCGGAGCATGGGCTTGGAAAACTCGTACATTCCTCCAAAGAGAATGGCGCCTTTTGCGTCCAAATGGAACCAGAACACTGGGTTCTCACTTTTCTTTTTCTTGTTCCCCTGCCAAAAGATGATTCCGAGCTTGGTCTTATACGGGGTCTTGTCTCTGCTAAATCGAAGATCACGATGAATGCGCTTTATCGATCCTGTTCCATTCGTTCTGGTATCGAAGTGAATATTGTT
>JACZWF010000087.1 GCA_022572285.1 Nitrososphaerota archaeon
ATTAATAAAGCAATATGCAGGGTATAGAACATCTAGAAACTTGTACCCCTATCATACACTGTTTTAGTCATTCATTCTGAAGCTTGTACAAACTTGGACTTTGAATCTTGATACTGATAGAAGGATCTACACTCGCCGAAAATTCGTGGCCCGATCAATACGACCATACTCATCTATGAAAACCATATCCGAAGAAGACAAACATTATTGGCAGATATTGAAATACATTTAGATAGTAATGTAGTAGGGCGAGATCAAAAAACGGACCGAGGATTCCTGGAGTCCCCTGTATTCCTGTTTGAATGTGTTGGATGATCTTGACAAAATGCTCATTGATGTGATATCCTTGAACGAGCACAGCGGCAGTGAAGAGGCCAGCAATCGCTGGTTTCCTCCAGGGCCAAGTCCCGCGGTGATGAAAACCCGCGTACAAGAAAAGAGCTACCATTGGAATTATTACGGCGGTATTGTAGACCACATGTACCCATTCTAGGTCAAGAGTTCCTATTAGGCCGTGCGCAGGTCTAATTGCAAGGGCGAATTTCTGAGCCACCTGAGCAAAGTGCTCGAGCATATGGAATGATTGTATCAAGAACATTCCAAATACTCCTAGAGCCAATCTAGTCGTTATCGCCCGTTTGGTCAGGGCAGGTGCCGCAGCTGTTGGGCCTCGTTTCCTTAACATGGGATACACAAGAACTATGGCAAAGAGCGCGACTGGAATGACTATGTACAGGTTGTCAATATGCCATATTGATTCACCGAAGTGTAATCCAAGACTCAAGATGACGATCCCTCCAAGATTTTGAGTACGCCATTAATATCTGGATTCTGTATCTTGTCAACAATTCCTGACGGCCAAAACACCTCAACCTCAGCAATTCTAGACTTCGCGAGGCCGAAAGATGCTATTAGGGGGTTCTGCCCTCCTGTCACATCGCCCGAGAGAATGAATCTCCTCAGTACCTGCCCATTGTCGAGAGTCACCTTAATCTCCGCGCCGATTGCAGCCCTATTAGTCTGGACTCCTTCTAACTTAATCTTAATCCAGTTATTATCTCCACCAGGATTAATGAATAAGAACGAAGGGACTTCCACGATCTCATCATCTCTGAGAGAATTTGTCGGATCGTGTCCGAAGGGAGTAAAGTCTGCATCGTTGATAACTATAATGTCAGGAAAGCCATCATTATTTAGGTCTCCAGTTGCTACACCGCTTCCAATTTCGGAGTACCGTTGATCCATCCGGTTACCATTGAGGTAGTTGACGGCAACCATGTTCAGGACCTGTGACTCTACGCTGATGTCTGTTAGGATACCGTTACCATCATTCCTTAGCAATCGGCCGGGGCTTTCCAATGAAAGTGTCTGAGCATTCGGGTCTCCTCGTTTTAACCCGCCCACCCAGTAAATATCCTGATCTCCATCATTATCAATATCTGGGAAGACCGCTCCCCAACCGAATTCGCCTAGCTCGAAAGCCCGTGCTTTTGTTAGACTGTTGTGACACTCAGGACGGAGGGTCAATCCATAAGGAGGTAGCGCCTTGCTCCAGTCAACTCTAACTTGATCGCTGACATACGTAAACTTTGGCACTGGAACGAGATTCCCATCAATCAGAACATCTTGAATTCCGTCGTTCCTAAAGATGCCATTATATCTAGTGTACAGGAGCTTGCCATTTTCGTCCTCGAGTGTGGTCGCAAATGCTCCAGAGCCAAGATTAGTAACATATAGATCAGGTAGACTATCGGAGTTATAATCCCACAAACCGATTTCCATCCAAGCTCCTTCAATGTCTAATCCTGCTGCCTCGGTGACATCAGTAAACGTCAGGTCACCATTATTATGGAAGATCTCGATTACGTTCCAATCATTCGCAACGAATAGGTCTGGTAGCAAATCGCGATCATAGTCGAAGAAGAGTGAATGATGTGAGGCTACTCCAGTGGGGTCTACTTTTAGTCCATTGCTGTCCACAACCTTATTCCCTGCCAATTGCTGATTTTGTCTATCGCTACCCCTTACCTGTTCCCTCGGTCTGCCGCCAACCCCTGCGGATTGCGTAATGTCAGTAAATGTCCCATCCCCGTTATTGTAATAGAGAGTGTTCTGCTCACCCAATACATACCTGGCAGGAAGTCCGGGGTATCTAACGCCCCAAAAGTCTAGGTCAATGAAGTTCGTTACATAAAGATCCAAGAAGCCATCGTTATCGATGTCAACCCAGTTTGAGCTAAAAGATTCTTTTCCATCCCCTACTCCAGCTGCCTCAGTAACATCTGAAAAAATAGGGACTAGGACTATTTGGCCGTTGACCTCGAGTTCCTCATTCCCTTCGTTGTGTAGCAACGTATTTCGACCTTCTCCCTCTGCGAATACTCCGTACTGGCGCTGATGATCTTGAGGCATTTGCTGCGGGTCGTCTGTTATCAGACCGTCCAGTCCATTGGTTATGTAGAGATCCAGTCTCCCATCATTATCATAATCGCCTACTGAGACTCCATGGGACTTGCGTCCCATCTCTCTCACTCCAGCTAGGCTACTAACATCAACAAATCTAGGGAGTCCATCTGACCCAACGCCGAGGTTAATAAGAAGAGAGTTTCCAAATTCGAGATCAAAGCTTTCAGGATTCATCAGCGGCGGGCGGTTGTCGTGGGTGATGTAGATGTCCAGTAAGTCGTCTCCGTTCGCGTCAAACAACGCGACTCCCCTTACAGAGCCTCCCTCTCTAACGAGCCCCGATCCGAAGCTACTGTGGTTCAAGAGGTGACTTGCATCTATGAAAGGAGAAACGGCTGCTCGGTCTTGACCAACCAGGTCACGATCATCGCCAAAGAGGCTAGAGAATACTCGGTCGCATACTAGTTTCAGGGCGCTAACATTGGACTCGATAGCATCAGAGCTTGTTGCCTGCACCAAGAGAGGATAAGCGAGAAGCACTGCTGATAGGACGATGAATCCTATCGTCCCTCTAGAGACCATTAATCGTTGAGGCGCGTAGGCGGATATAAACAGCTATAGAAGTGCAGCTTTGATCATTACTAAATCCCTTATTTACTCTGACCAGATCATAGTGACATCGGTCATGCTACGGGGACAGGCACGAAAGGTTGGGATCTTTTGGATTATTTTCGCCGTATTGGTCTCCTTTGCTGGAAATAATTTTGCCTTAGCACAAGGTATTGATGGAATTTTGACGAAAGAAGAAGCTCAAGCAAATAATGAATTCGCTGACAGGTTCTCCAGTCTTGAAAGATTTGGTCACTCGGTCGCCATAGATGACGCACATATTCTCATAGGGGCAGACAGAAAGGACAACGCTGTGATAGATGCAGGGACAGCCTACCTCTACGATTTGAAATCAGGTGATCTAATTCACAGATTCTTCAATCCTGCACCAGCGAGCCATGATTGGTTTGGATATTCGGTTGCGATGGGTAATGGATACGCGTTCGTTGGAGCTTGGGGAGTTGACAGAGAAGGTCCTGATGTTGGTGCGGTCTTTCAATTTGATGTTAATAGTGGGAATCTGGTTAGGATTATTGAAAACCCAACCCCACAAGGTGGCGATCAATTCGGCCGTGCTTTGGCTCTCTCCAATAATAGACTTCTAGTGGGAGCATTGAGTGACAATACCGCTGGACCCGATGCAGGAGCTGCTTATCTTCTAGACGTTAACTCCGCGGAACTTATGATGACATTCTTGAATCCGTCGCCTGGGCGAGGAGACTGGTTTGGGTACTCTGTAGCCATCTATGAAAACATGTTAGTGATCGGAGCAGAGAAGGATGATGACATAGTTGATAATGGCGGGGCAGCATATCTCTTCGATGGATCTACCGGTGAATTACTGAGAAGCTTCTCACCGGCTAATCCGCATGTTGAAGATCAGTTCGGTCACTCTCTGGCTATCGATGCAGAAAGGATTGCGATAGGAGCGGACCAAGATCACATAGCGGCATCGAGAGGTGGTGCAGTATATCTTTACGACTCGTATCTTTCTGACTCCAGTACTCTATTTCTGCCTCCTAACCCCGCTGAAGGCGATAGGTTTGGCCACTGGATAGCAATTATGGAGCCCTACTTGATCATCGGAGCCGATTTGCAAGATACTTCTGAATCGAATGCTGGAGTCGTGTATCAATATACCTTGGATTCGGGCGAACTTATCAGAACCATATTGAATCCAGAACTATCAGAAGGCGGGAACTTTGGCCACTCGCTTTCAGTAAACGGAGAAAGCATCATCGTTGGTTCTGCACATTCCGACGTAGCATATCTTTTCGACTTGAGGAATGGGGAACAACAAAATAGTTTCCTCGATCCCGATCCTAGAAGTCCATCCCCCGGATTTCCTATACTTATTGTGGCTATCGGTGCTACTATCGTTGTCGTCATTATATCAATCGGTCTGGTGCAAAGAAGGCGTAGTCACAGAATAGAGAATAATTCATAGCTCGCAAGAAAGTTGGTCACAATAAAGAACTCGCTCCTAGTAATCTCATTCATTCTAATTCTGATGACTCCTATGGAACTCGCATTTGGCACCTCTCCTTTCCCTAATGCGCTTACGCCAGAAATGAGTAACTGGGAAACCATAAATCATGACTTTCTTGGAAGTAATTACAATCCCCAGAATCAAATCACAAGAGAAAACGTCCATCGACTGGAACTAAAATGGATACATGTCTACCCGCCCGCCACAGATTTTGGGGAAATGTGGCCGAGTACTGAGGGAAGTGGAGGCCCTGCTCTGGTCGTCGATGGAGTTGTCTATGTAATTTCTAACCAGAGGTATATCACAGCTCTTGATGCTGCCACAGGAGAACCTCTCTGGAGGGATATTACCCTATATGACGTAAGAGAACTTGCTGCGAATTTTCCGCATGTTATGACTTCTCCTGCTCACACTCATGGAGTCTTCTATTATCGAGATCAAGGTGATATCCTGATTCCCCCAATTGTAAACTGCAGGATCGATGCTATAGACTCGAAAAATGGAGCTCTGAAGTGGACTCTAGACGAACTCTGCGGCACCGAAGAGGAGGCCAAGAGCTGGGGCAGTCAAGGATTTTACCAGGACCGGGGAAATCATCCACCTCAATTCATTCCTGGTACTCAGATTATGGTTGTTCCGACAATGGGAGCCTCTGGCCGCGGAGGAAGATCGTTCGTGGCTGGATATAATATGAGTGATCCTGCTAGATGCGAGATCGCAAAGGATTGTCGGATCTGGCAGACATTCTTGATGCCTCCAAAGGAGGGTGATCCTGAATGGGCTCTGAGGGAATGCAGTAAGGGGTGGTTCTTCGTTTACCCGGAGTTCATCGAAAGTGATGGAGAAAAATTGGCAACTCGATGCACCGACGTTGAACGCGGGGTGTTACTGGACGACTGGATAAACAAAGTACCTGGAACTCCGAATTTCGGAGGAGTTCATACTGCAAGTACAATCTCTGCGGTCTGGGGAAACTACCCAATTGATCCTGATACAGGAATTGTCTATATTTCGACGGGTGACATTGGCCCGCATCATAATGCATCTTACCGATATGGACCAAATTTGTATGGAGCATCCGTTATAGCGCTAAATGGAACTTCAGGAGAAATTGTTTGGTGGTTCGCCACAAATCCTCATGAATTCTGGGATTGGGATTGTTCATGGGCGGGGATTCTTGGAAAAGCAGGAGAGAGGGACGTTCTGTTTAAGGCCTGCAAGAATGGAATCATGTATGCTCTTGATAGAGCTACCGGAGAACCGGTCTGGATCTTTGATTCTCCAAATATCTGGAGAACTTCAGGGACCAATTATGGCGTCGATAAATTTGGTAACCCCAAAAGTTTGCAGGCCTGCTGTAGGCTGACTGAAGAGGATTTAGGAAAACCATGGGCAAATTATCCTAGTGTTGAACCGTTTGTATCAAACCCTCCTGGAAACGGAGGAATAGAGATGGATCCAGCTTACGACCCTTCGAGGGAGATGATATACCTGGTTGCGTCGAATGAACCCAAAATTAGGTCCATTGTACCTGTCAGAGACTTTGGCAATCAAATCAGAACTCGATCGCCGATTAGTCCTACGAATAGTACCGTTTACGGCATCAATGCTACTACTGGAGAGGTAGTCTGGCAGTTCTTTATTGATGAAGTGTTTGTGAACATCCGTGGTGAAACGCCACTACTTGTGGCGAGCGGCAGATCAAGACGGTGATGTCGTTGATGTGTATCTACAGACGCGAAGAGACGCCAATACAGCCAAACGCTTTTTTTCGTCGTCTGGTTAAATCTGCGAGAACGGGGAAATGCGTCGCTTCAAATCACCCCAACAAGCCCAGCGATTCTTGAGTGTCTCATGGCATACCGGTTCCTACTTAGCGGCATCCTCACCTCCTTTGAATGGCGCTTTGTGCGATCCAGCACCGGATGAGTTGCATTGGTCATCGTCGACCACGCGACCCGAGCGACCATAGCCGAGGTGCGCGATGTCCGGCGGAAAAAACATGGCCCAATTCCACTCGAGGAACAATCGAACTTTGCGGGCGAATATCGGCACCTTGAGTAGATAGACCCCACGCCAGAGCAGCCACGCAACGAACCCAGAAAGACGCAGTCCGAATAGCTCCGCCACCGCCTTGTTGTGTCCGATCGAGGCGAGCTGACCCTTGGGCCGATAAGAAAATGCTTGAGTTGGCTTACCGAGCGTATTGGCAACGATGTTGGAAGCGAGTTGCCTGGCTTGCCGGTCGGCGAACTGTGCGGTG
>JACZWF010000088.1 GCA_022572285.1 Nitrososphaerota archaeon
GGATGCTTAGATTTGCAGGTTATTTATCATTTGGGGCTACGTCTGGGAGCATTAAGGTGGTGGGGCGAGTGGGATTTGAACCCACGACCATTAGCTCCCAAAGCTAACATCCTGGACCATACTAGACAACCGCCCCAATCCTCCCTAGAAATAGAGGAATAAATAACTCACCTCTTCAAACCCGGAGGATGCCAGAAGAAATCAAGTCAACTTTCCTCAACCTTTATATTGTCACTGGTAAATCCGCATTGCGATGCAATCTGCATCGAAACGTGTAAGAACAATCTATTCTGTCATCGCGTCTTCTAACCGCCTTGAGATACTTCGCATTTTGAACTCGAAGGGTCCTCTGAGCTATTCTGAATTGAAGACCCTCTCTGGATTCAAGTCGAAGAAGGAGTCGGGGAAGTTTGCATATCATTTGCGGAAGCTTGTTAGACAGATGCTCGTCTCCTTGAATCGCGAAGAGAGACGCTACACTGTGACAAGCCTAGGCAGACTCATTCTAAACCTGACGAGACAGATAGAGGAGCAGAGTGTCATAGAGAGTGGGAAGCTCTTTGTCAGAACTTCGAGGCATAGGATGGAAGAGTTCAATCCGAATAGAATCCTTCAATCATTAGTTCGAGAAGGCGGAATGCCCGTCGAACTAGCTCAGAAAATGACAAGCGAGGCTGAGACGAGATTATACAAATTTCAGACTACCTATCTCACCGCTCCTTTAATCCGGGAGATTGTGAATGCTCTCCTGGTCGAGCACGGCTATGAAGAGTATAGACATAGACTTACGCGACTGGGGACACCAGTGTATGACGTCACTCAGATGATCAATACAATAGCAAGTAGAACGGATGGAATTGACTCACTAATATCTCAGGCCGCGGGTGCAGTGTTTTCGGATTATCTGCTTTTGAGTCAGCTTCCAAGAGATGTCGCTGATGCACATCTCGCTGGTGATATCCACATCTCTCACATGCGATCATGGGGATTGAAACCTGATACCGTGTTCATAGACCCCACATCATTTGCATCAAGAGGGATAAACTTCGGGGGTAGGCTACTAGATGCGCCTAGGATTTCGGCAACGACGAAAATCACAGAGGCGCTCTCTTCAATCGTAATCTTGACCGAACTCCTCAAGAGGGAGGTTTCCCAGGAGATTGCGATCACCAATTTCCTTGACTACATCGCAAGATATGTAGACTCGAGGTCTGCAGGGGATCTTCGGGATATTCTTCTACAGACCTTTAAGATGATGTCCCACCACTCCGGTTTGGACTCACCCTCTATTTCCATACATCTCGCTACACCCCCGGCCGACCTCAATCTCGACGAAATAAAGGTCGCAAAGGCACGGAAGGCAACACTAGAAGCTTATCACGACTATATTACGAGCATTTCGGTGCCATCTGTTAAATTAGTTGTCACGCCTGATGCCAGTGACACAGAAGTATCCCAACTGGGATCTATAGTTAGTCAAGGTGGTTTTGTCTCAATTTCTACGAATGGAGATTCTGGAATTGCAGCTTCAGGAATTCGTAGATCAATAAACGGTCAAAGTTCTGGAGGCGTTAGGATACTGCACGGACTCTCACTGAACTTGCCGCGTCTCGCCTACGAGTCAAATAGGGATGATACTTATTTCAGGGCTAAACTTGCGCTACTCTTGCAGGTCGCTACCAGTGCTCTCTTCTCAAGAAGGATGATTATAGAGGATCTAACAAGGAAGGGTCTACTTCCTCTTCTGTCTGGAAATTCTGGACTCTTATCAACTGAGAATATGCCACTTGTTCTCAATTTCACAGGGCTGGAGGAATCCATATCTACACTTACTGATTCAAAGGCTTCAGTTGTGGAGAGGAATACGATGGCCGGAAAGATAGTTGAAACAGCCCTCAAAATATGTAACGAGAAGGGTGAAGAGCTAGGAACAAAGTTCGGAATATCTGCCGTGATGGATGATGCTGGCAAGCGATTGGCGAGCTTGGACACTGACAAATATGGCAAGTCCACTATTTCTAGCCAAGCTAAGCGCGATGGCTATTCACAGGTCCCAGTTATAGACTCAACAGAACTGTTGAAGGATGATGTGATGAAGGGCTTGAACGCCTACGCAGAGGGACTGAATGGTGGGTGCGCTACCGTGTTGAACGTTCGTGATCTCTCGAATCCCAAGAAGATTGCTGAGGCGAGTAAAGTGGCCGGGAGAAGGCTGAAATTCTTCAAGTTCGGGAATCTAATAAGCATCTGCAAGACGTGTGGCATCAAGAGCACAAGTCATCCTGCAAAATGTAGCGAATGTGGTTCAGCCTCGTTTACTGAAATATCAACTCTTTAGGTCGCTATCCGGATTGTACTGCTTACAAAATGACACCTTTCAGCAAGGTACCAGATTTGTTTAATCAAACTAGCGGTAATAGCTCAGACCCCTTAATTTGAGACCAAAGCATTCATGACGTTTTTGCTAACTGAATTACTTTATTATGATCCGTACGCGGGCGAGTACACCCTTCCTCTGAGCGTGTTTTTTTTTTCAAGTCAGATACTTTTCACTATAGCAAATCTAGCCTCGATTTCACTAGGATTGGGAGTTTAAGTGCCCTTATTGTGTCAAGTTTTCCTATTGATTGCATACTAAAATGTGCTTCGAGAGGGTCATTAGAACGTGATTTTTGTGAGATGTAGTGAGCCTTAGGTGAAGTTATCGATGATGCGTTTCATTTACGGAAAATCGGCTGTTGGGATTGTTGGTCATATGATACCCAATTATTGATTTGGATAGATTTAATTGGAGAGCGACTGTTTTTTTGAGGGGGCCACGTGATAATGGAGAGACTTGAAAGCGAGATATCGGAAAATGTAATGAAAATCCTAAGAGCCCGCTACCTGCTCAAGCTTCCGAATGGCAATCAAGAATCCCCCGGGCAAATGTTTAGGCGAGTGGCTATCGCGGTTGCATCTGCGGATAACGACTTTGGAGATTTCGATCCGAAAGAATCAGAGGCAACATTCCTTGAAATGATGCAGAAGTTCGAATTCCTCCCGAATTCTCCGACATTGATGAACGCTGGTGCCCCTTTAGGACAACTCTCGGCATGTTTTGTTCTTCCCGTTGCAGATGACACTCAATCGATACTTGATGCTGTGAAAACACAGGCCATAGTACAGAAAACAGGTGGTGGAACGGGCTTCTCGTTTAGTCGACTAAGACCGGAAGGTGACCAAGTAGGTTCGACCGGGTCAGTTGCTTCAGGTCCTGTCTCATTCATGCAATTATTCGACAAGTGCACTCAAGTGATAAAACAAGGAGGAAAGAGAAGAGGAGCCAACATGGGTATCCTAAGCGTTGATCATCCTGACATAATCGATTTTATCGAGATGAAAAAAGACAACATGAATCTTCCTGAACAAGCGAAGGTCATGAAGGAGTTCAACATTTCTGTTGCTATTACAGATCTCTTTATGGAACGAGTGAGAAACGATGAAGAGCACATCTTAATCAATCCGCGAACCGGAGAAGAGGTTCTGAAATGCGAGGAGTGTGGAAAAAACATCTTCGATAATATTATCCAAAAGTGCGGGCTGTGTGGAGGGAAAGGGGTTAGAATCAGGGCAAGAGAGATTTGGAGTCGGATTATAAACAACGCATGGGCATGTGCGGATCCCGGTCTTATCTTCATCGATAAGATAAACGATAGTATGTCGAACCCAATGCGCGATCATTTCAAAATAGAAAGCACAAACCCATGCGGAGAAGTGCCACTTCTTCCAAACGAAAGTTGCAACCTTGGCTCCCTAAATCTTTCGAACTACCTAAACGGCGATAAGATCGATTGGCCTAGGCTCCGCACTCGTGTCCGAGATAGCATCCACTTTCTGGATAATGTGGTCACTGTTAACAAGTATCCCACTCCTGAGATAAGAGAATTGTCGCATGGTATGCGCCGTTTAGGCCTAGGTGTCATGGGCTTTGCCGATATGCTCAGCAAGCTCTGTATTCGGTATGGTAGTCAGGAGTCCTTCGACTTAGCTCGTAAGGTATCGCGTTTCATCAGTGAAGAGGCTTGGAAGATGTCTGAGGAGCTTGCCTCGACACGTGGTGTCTTCCCCCTTTGGGGAAAAAGTGACTTTGCTACTAAAGGAAAGAGAGTTCGAAATGTGAATAGTACTATAATTGCTCCAACAGGTTCGATAGGAACCATAGCTAGCTGCTCCCCCGGCATTGAACCACATTATGCTCTTATTTACACGCGTCGATCACGTATCAAAGAAAGAAGTGAAGATTTTGAAGTCCTCCATTACCTGAATGACGACTTCGTCAAAGCCCTCAGAGAAGAGCATGTCGAATTGAACGAGCATGAGAAAGATGAAATCTCAAGAAATGGTGGAAGCATACAGAATATTTCTTGGATCCCTAAAAAACTCAAGGATAGGTTTGTTATAGCTGCAGATATAACACCAGAACAGCACGTACTAATGCAATCTGCCTTCCAAGAATTCGTTGACAACGGGGTCAGCAAAACTATAAACCTCGCGAACGAGGCATCAATAGATGACGTGGAGAAGGCCTATTCATTGGCCTACGAAACGCATTGTAAAGGGATCACTGTATATCGGGATGGATCGCTGGATGTTCAAGTCCTAGAAACTAAGAAGACGACGACTGCCCGTGAGTCGATCTCGGGGACTCAAACTGAAAGCATTGGAACTACTGTACCAGGAGGCTATTTTCGTCCCGAATTCTTGGAGGGGAGGACATATCGTTTCACCTATAACAACTCAGGCCTATTTATCACCGTGAACAAAGATGAGAGAGGAGCAGTCCGTGAAGTATTCATTGAACGAGGGAAATCGGGCGATGAGGAAAAAGCTGCATATGAAGGTTTAGGTAGAACCATTTCGATCGCACTCCAAAGTGCTGTAGACATTAAGGAGCTAATCAAGACGCTGCGTGGCATACAAACTAGGAACGTTTCTTGGCATAAGACAAAAGATGGTAGTATCCCTATTAGGTCTGTTCCAGATGCGCTAGCACACGCCCTCGCGCAGTCGATTCACAGCGAAACGCAATACAGTCCGCGTGAACATTATCGAGGAGAAGTCGGCGAAAAGTGTCCTAGTTGTCAAGAATACTCATTCGTTCATATTGAAGGATGCAATAAGTGCCTTATCTGCGAGTTTTCCGAGTGCAGTTGACCCACTCTATACCGTATATATTTCCTAATCATTATATCAGGGAACGAGATTTATAGTTTAGAATCGCAAAGCCTGAGGTCTTTAGGCGCGGAAAAGCTGTCCAGCAGTGTTAACAATTCATGGCAGATGCATAGCCCCTGATGTAGACGGAGGTAAATGGAATCCAAATGATCCATGAGAGAATTCGGAAGAGAGACGGCCGAGCAATGCAAATCGATCCCGACCGAATTTTGACGAACATCTGGAATCCATGCAAATCAGTCGTAGGAAAGGGATAGATCCGAGGCTCAGAGATTAGCACACAAAGAGATTCCTCGCGAAGTGAAAGATTCTCTCCTATGATTATAGCTGAATTTGGAGGAGAAATCAAAGGAGCGATCTCTAATCCTGCCACAGTACTTGTAAGTGATTCTATCGTACCGAATTGGATAACCGCGTCAGATGACAATTTGGTCTGCCCGAGCTTTTCGTTAAAACTTCGATATTAGGAAGGGTGCAGCGGATGTCCCAACAGTCGGTGAGAGGTCTACAGGTAGCATCTGGCTACTTGTAGAGATCTTTGGTTAGTACCAATCCTAGCAAGACCGCTCTGATTAGCTTCCCGTTGAAGATTTGATTGAAGTATTTGGCATGCCGAGTCCCGTCAATTCCTGGATGGATCTCATCAGCTCTGGGGAAGGGATGCATGATCGCCAAGTCTTTACCTCTCTTTTCGAGCGCAGGCAGGTCGATCCGATATGATCCTTTCACTCTTTCGTACTCCTGAGGATCAGGAAATCGCTCCTTTTGGATCCTGGTAACATAGATGATATCCAGACTTTCCTCAAGGTCATCCAAGCTTTCATGTTCTGAAATCTCTATCTTGTCTTCTACTTGGAATAGGGCCTCTCTCCTTATTCTAAGTGGTGGAGGGGAGACGAGATAGACTTTAGGAGAGTAGTTTGAGAGTGCATAAAGGAGTGAGTAAACTGTTCGTCCATATTTCAAATCACCTACTATTGCAATTCTAAGACCATCTATGGTTCCCTTCTCTTTTTTCATTGTGTACAAATCTAGCATTGCTTGGGTTGGATGTTCCTCACTTCCGCTCCCACCATTAATCACCGGCTTTTCACTGATCTCTGCTGCAAACTTGGCTGCTCCCTCTTTCTGGTGTCTAAGGACTAGGACATCAGCATACTGCCCCATCGTTCTGACAGTATCTGAGAGGTTCTCTCCTTTTTCTGTGGCCGATAAGCTTGGTTCTGAGAAACCCAATGAAGTGCCTCCAAGTGCGGCCATAGCAGCCTCGAAGCTAAGTCTCGTACGAGTGCTTGGTTCAAAAAATACATTAGCTACCGTTTTACCACGCAACAAGGGCACTTTTTTAATGGCCCGCTGACCAACACTAAGAAAAGATTCGGCGGTATCAAGAATTTGATGCAGAACACTAACAGAAAGACCTTGAATAGAAAGAAAGTGACGAAGCTTGCCGCCCGTAAGCTGTAAAGAATCAATTAGCCCTTCCATCAAGGGCGTGATTGTACCTGAATAATTTCCAGT
>JACZWF010000089.1 GCA_022572285.1 Nitrososphaerota archaeon
AAATCAAGCAAGGTAAGCATCCCCGATTTCTCAAGGCCTTCAACATCCCAACCAAAGCTTTGTGTATTCTGGATCATGTGTTTCGGGTCTTCCTCGAATGTCACATACATCCCTTTCTCCTTGCTGTTCTTAATACCGTGATATAGGAATTCTATCGACATAGTGGTCTTGCCAGACCCGGGCCCTCCAACTAACAAGAGGATCCTTTTTTGGGGTATTCCTCCTCTCAAGACGTTGTCCAGGCCCTCGATGCCACTTGGGATTTTCTTCAGCGAGCCGATACCTTTCTCCATAGCACTTTAACCCCTGCCATGGCCGAATAACTAACTATGACGTTTTCACGGTTGTAACAAACAGCCGTGAACTACTGAATTTCCATTGAATCTTTATTGAACCCCAGTTCGGTTAACATTGCAGATATATCGTTACGATGGTCCCCCTGAAGGAGGATCAAGCCTCCCTTGACAGTTCCCCCCGTTGCGAAATGTCCTTTAAGGACCCTAGCTATCTTTCCGAGATTATTTAGCTTTGCATCGATACCCTCGATGATTGTAACCGGTTTCCGAAAACGTCTCATCTCGGTCCTTATGATAATCTTCGCGTTCTCTCTATCCTGCTCGTTCAGGAATTCATCGAAAGGATTTTCGCTCAGGAGCGCCACCCAGATGATTGAAGACTGTTCGGTGAGGGTCTGTTTCTGAGATTTCGGGCTGACATTAACTGCTTGGACTCGCACTAACTAATTGATCCAGATATTTAAGTTATCTTCCTCCCGTTCTTAAAGGTTAATTCTTAGCGGTGCGATACGATCTGAGTTTGCAGGACCGAAGAGGCTACAAAGGATCGTCCCTTAAGTTCCTTACGAAAGAGAACCTATCCACAGGTGATCTGCTCTCAATTAGGAAAGGAAGTACAGAGTATGTCGGATCCCTTTTACCAAGATATGAGTACGCCGACGAGAATTACATAACCATTAAACTCCTGAATGGATACAATATTGGCGTAAGAGTCTCTAACATCGAATCCGTTTCTAAGCTGTCCGACGGTACGAAGCCACTTTTTGCGCGTCCAACTCTCCCTACCATCGATTCCTCTCTACCTCGCATAGTCGTAATGGGGACTGGAGGTACCATTGCTTCCAGGATAGATTACAAAACGGGTGCCGTTCATCCTGCATTCTCAGCCGAAGACATTTACGCTATAATTCCCGAGATTTCTACATATGCCCAAATAGATACCGCTGCAGTTTTGAACTATGATAGTGAAAACATAGCGACTCGAGAATGGAGCATTATAGCGGAAGCGATAGCAGATAAGATATCAGGAGGAGCTGACGGAATAGTGGTTAGTCACGGGACCGATACGATTGCCTACACAGCGGCGGCTCTAAGCTTCGCTTTGAACGGCTCTCCTGTGCCTGTTATCTTGGTCGGTTCTCAACGATCCACCGACCGACCCTCATCCGATGCTGCGCTAAATATGATCGCTGCGGTTCTAGTGGCTTCAAGACCTGAATTCTCTGGCGTCTATCTCGCTATGCATTCAAGCAGCAATGATGATTCAGTCTCAATACACCTCGGCACAAAAGTGAGAAAGAACCATACTAGTAGAAGGGATGCCTTCGAATCCATCAATATCCCTCCGGTCGCCTATGTTAGGCGGGGGGAAATTCGACACCTGGGGATCCCCAACGAAGCAAAAGCAAAACGATTCGCTTTGAGAATGAGTTTTGAAGAGAAGGTCGCCTTGTTGAAATTTCATCCCGGTTTTGATCCCGGCCTAATTGATTATTTGCGAGAGAGAGGATACAAAGGACTAGTTCTCGAAGGAACCGGTCTTGGGCACGTCAGTTCTAAATGTTATGAACCCATCAAGGGAGCCATTCAAAGCGGCATTCTCGTCGGAATGACCTCGCAATGCATATGGGGAAGAGTTCGCATGACGGTGTACTCAACTGGAAGAGATCTCATGAATCTAGGAGTGATCCCTTTGGAGGATATGCTGCCTGAGACTGCCCAAGTCAAGATGATGTGGGCCCTCAAGAATTCACAGGATCTCGACGAGGCGAAGAACATAATGACCACAAACATTGCCGGTGAGCTAGTAGAACGATCACCAATCGATCGGAGGCAGTCATGACTACCACTACATTCGAGCCAGAAGATCTGGGCCTCAAAGTAGGGCTAGAGGTTCACCAACAATTGGCGACTCATAAGAAGCTATTTTGTGGATGTAGGATGAGCGAAAAGTCAGGCTTGCAAAGTGAGATCAAAAGGCAATTGCGTTCCACTCAGAGTGAGCTTGGAAGAACGGACGATGCAGCTCTATTCGAATCTAAGTTAGCTCGGACAATTCTTTACAAAGTCGACGCGAGTTCAGCCTGCCTCGTAGAAATCGACGAAGAACCTCCCCATGATCTTAATCAAGAAGCGTTAGAAATTGCCTTCTCTATTGTCCTTCTCCTGAAATCTAAGCCGGTCGATGAACTGCATGTTATGAGAAAGATTGTGATCGACGGCTCTAATACCACCGGCTTTCAGCGGACTGTGGTTCTAGCGCTTGGAGGGGAACTGAAGGTGGGATCTCGTGTAGTACCTGTTCAGGCCATAAGCCTAGAAGAAGATGCTGCGAGAATTGTTGGCAAGTCAGCTGATGAGAGCATCTATTCTCTTGACAGGGTTTGCACACCGCTAATTGAAGTAGCGCTTGCTCCTGTTACATGTCCGTTTTCGGAAATAGCGACAATCGCCGTAACCTTGGGGCAGTTGATGAGATCCACGCGGAAGGTTGCGAGGGGCTTAGGAACGGTACGGCAAGATGTGAATGTCTCAATCAGGAACGGTAATGTAATCGAAGTTAAAGGAGTTCAGAAGCTGGATCTTCTTCCTAAGATTGTAGAATTCGAGGGGATGCGACAGTCTGGGATGCTTATGGTTGCCCAGGAACTGCAGAAACGCGGTCTTGACGCGAAAAGGGTCGCGATAGAGGTTGTAGATCTTACCGCTCTCTTTGATAGAACTACGAGTCCGGTTCTCAGAGGCAATCTTGATAGCAAGGGTTCAGTCTTTGGGGCAAGATTGGAAGGCTTTAAGGGAATTCTCGGATATGAGCCCTTCGATGGGATACGGCTCGGCTCTGAGCTAGCTGATATCGCCAGATCTCATGGTTATCTAGGTATGTTCCACTCAGATGAACTTCCTGCCTATGGGATTTCGGAAGCAGAGGTCTCCAGTGTCAAGTCAAAACTCTCTACGGGGGATAATGATGCCTTCATTCTACTGGTCGGAGTCGATCAAGATCCGAAAACAACTGCAAGTTTTTTGGAAAACAGAATCAGAGACGCATACAATGGAGCTCCGGCAGAAACTAGGTCACCCACAGAGGATGGTAAGACTCGCTTCAGCAGACCTCGGCCCGGCGCTGCCAGAATGTACCCTGAAACGGATATATTCCCAATCCCAGTACAGGACGAATTCCTGGCAAAGATCAAAGATTCGCTCCCACCATCATATTCTTCCCAAATAGACACGTATATCTCAAAATATCATTTATCACCGAAACTGGCGAAGCAAGTCTTTGACTCTGATCGCCAAAGGCTATTTGACGAGATTGCCACGGCAAGTAAGGTGGCGGGTAGTGTCGTTGCAACGGCCCTAACGGAGACAATGGTGAGCCTGGAAAGAGACGGCCGTGACACTTCAAGGATAAATGATGATCATCTTCGTAGACTTTTCGAAGTGCTTGGCGAGGGTAGAATCGCGAAGGAAGCTATTCCTGATATACTCAAGGTGATAGCGGAAGGGGAAGCGAATTCCACCGATAAAGCAATTCAAGCTCTCTCCTTATCTAGGCTTGGGAGCACGGATCTTGAGGAGATCATCCAAAAAACTGTAGAAGAAAATCATGACGAGCTTACTAAACATGGTAAGGATTCTTTCGGACCCCTGATGGGGAAAGTTATGGTCAAGGTCAGGGGCAAAGCTGACGGAAAAGAGGTCAGCTCCGTCCTGAAAAAGATCATTGGTGAACTGTTGAATTCGTCTCGCTCTTGAGTGCTGGACGGCCCCCCTATAGGGAAGATATATTAACACAACAAGAAAAAACTCCTCGATGTCTTCTCCTTCATCTAGAATCAGGGAAAGGTTTGGAGAGACCGCAGTCGGAATTGAATCGCCTGCAGACGAAGTGAATGAGAAAGTTCCGACGGTCCAAGAATTCTTCGATATCCTGTCTATGAAGAGTCCAAGAAATGGACATTCTCTAGCATGGCCCTTCACATCGGTCGAACAAGAAGACGGTCGATCTAGTCTCCCCGAGAGGTCGCGCGCACGCTATGTCCTGACGAAACTTTTTCCAGAACCGTGGGGATGGCAAGCGAAGAAACTTCACTTGGTTAGGGATACCCGTGGACCATATGGTTTAGTATACCTAAAACAATCCGTTGCAGTTAGCCTCCTTTGTTTGACTTATTCGGGAAAGTTAAGGAAGTGCGAGGATGAATATGGTGAAAATGTATAGACGGCATCGACATCACTCCTCTCCCGAAGTAATCGTGAGAGACAAACCTCTTCGGAGGGAGTCGATATTCTAACGGGGGCTAGAACATGACCGAGAATTCAGGCGAAATCAAGGTGTCTATCACTATAGGAGACACTACCGTTGAATTCACTGGTAGCCCCGAGTCCGTAATGCCTTCACTGAATGGATTTCTAATGAAACAGATACCCACCCTTAACCTTGCCAAGAGGATCATGGTGAACTATTCCGCCACGGAGTTAATTGAGAAGTTTGAAGATTATATCAGAATAACCCCTGAGGGTCCACGGGTATGGAAGGAGGACAAGAAAATGAGCGACAGAGAAATAATTTCTCTCCAGCTTCTCGCCGTTAGGATAGCGAGTGAGATTGGCCATGGTCAGGACTCTGAATTAAGTCTTGGTCAGATCCAAAGTGCGACTGGAATTAATCCAAAATCCACCAGCTCGAGATTGAGCGAAATCCTGAAGCTGGGGTATGTTGAGAAGACTAGTGCAGAACATGGAGTAGCTTATCGTTTAACAACACAAGGAATTTACTGGCTGGAAAAGGCTTTGATGAAAAAAGAGAGACGGGGGTGATTCAGTTTACCGCGGGTCTCTTCTGGATATATCGGTAGTTTCGCATTGATCCCATCCTCGTTAGGACATTCTCCCTGACCAGATCGGCAAGCGAGTGAGAAATACTCGTCTTATTATAATGGTATCCTTGCCTAGACAATTCAATATGCACCTCAGAGAGATTTCTCTCTTTGCTGAACCACTCATCTTGCCAGAGACCCTCTATTAGATCTCTGCAGATCACATGCTCATCCCGGCCGAGTTTCTTTGACTGAGATTCACGTTCGATACTAATCTTCTCCGTCGTTTGAGTTTCGATATTCTTCCCAAGACCGACTACGACATCCTGAACCACTTGGCGAACCTGATCCTGTGGGCAAATGATCTCAACTTCCCAGTTCCCTAGTTTCAGGTGGACTGTGACTGGTGTCTTCTGGTCCGACATGTCGTTCACCGTCATGTTGAGCAACATGGGCAACACTTATAATACCCGTGGATCGACATCATGTTGAGCAACATGGGCATTCAATTAAGTCTTCTTGATTCAGCTGTTCTCTCATCTGGCCTTTCGTCTCTCTCTGGATCTATCAGAGATGAGATTAGCAATAATCTTTCTGCTGATTTGAAGAGCCTGAAGGGCAGACGGGTTATCTTTGCTACGTCATCTAACAGACAACCGCTTGTCCAATGGTACGAAGCGTCCTCGACCCTGCTTCCGGAGTATGTAGAGATTAATCGTTCACCGACTCTATTGTCAGCAGTAGACTCATCAATTGTACCAATTTGTGATCTCGCAGATGGGACGCTCTATGTCTCACGAGTCGCTGTGGTCTTCTCTATAGGAGGGGGTCCATCGAACTATATTCGTCTAGGACCATTCCTTTACCATTCTAATGAAGGTTCTCTCTCATCAGGTCAGGTGGGTCTAGAGAGGACCGTAAACGATGAAAGATTCCTGGAAGCTGCGATCAGAACACAAATGGAAAGGTCTGCGGTAGCGCATCTTTCTCAATTCCTTAGGGGCTCAATAATACTCATTGATGGAACCTTGAGATTAACATCGTCCCAGTCTGATTCCCCAAAAATTATCTCAGAAGCTAAAAGAAATAACAACACACTCATTGGGATATCGAAGACGACCAAAATTCGATCTATCTCGCAGATTGCGTCTCAGTTAAGGGGGAAGACCGGAGCGCCGTTTTTCTGCAGATTAAGTTATGGACATACAGACCCCTCGTTAAGCACTTCTGTAATCGCAAAGTTTCGAGATGATGGTCTCGCCTTTAGGACCGACATTTTGGGGGGAGATGTTTGCGAAGCACTAGCTCTCCTCGCTGGGAATGACACGTTCTATCGTGGCTACCCTGAATGCCTTCGACTCGCACATCACCTATCGGTTTTTACTCCATTTGAAGTAGTTTGCATTCGAAGCCACCTGTCAAGGTTCCTGAAATTAGTCGAACTACCTTCAGA